>JAIUYB010000471.1 GCA_020216625.1 Desulfarculus sp. | reverse complement strand
CCACCCACGACGCCGAGGAGGGCCTGCGGGCCTTTTTGGACAAGCGCAAGCCGGTCTGGACCAACAAGTAGCGCCAGCCCGTCCCTTCCCCTCACGGCCCTCTCCGCTCCGCGCGGGAGGGCCGCGCGGTTTCCTAGGCCGGAGGCTCCGGTCCGGAGCCCCCAGCCTGGAGTGCGGCCGCGGCCTTGGCCAAATCCAGGCGCTTGGCTTCCTTGGCGGCATTGAGCATGCCCACGGCCTGGTTCCAGAAATCCGACCCCGCGCTGCTTAAAAGACCCACGAGCAGGCAACCCACCACGCGACGCAAGCCGCTTTCCGGCAACAGGAAGGGCATGTAGGGTCGGATCTGCTCTTGGGCCGCGAAGACGATCCCACTCGCGATCAGGATGGTGAGTAGACGCAGCCAGAATTTGCGGGTGCGCTCCTTCTGGGGATCGGGGTTCTGGGTGTCCAGCCAGACGAAGCGGTTCTTGACCACCTCCACCAGGCGCTCCGCCGACAGACCCACCGCGGCGAAGACCGCCAACCAAACCGGAATGTTGACCTGGTCCATGAAACCCTCCTTGCCTGGCCATGGGTTTGCATTTAGGGGAGAGCGGCGCAACGGCTGGTGGTGGCGGACAAGGATGGCCGTCTCCAATAATCCACGATACCCCAACAAAAACTAGGCGAATAGCCAATATAGTACGCGACCGTGCCGGGTTGGTCCGCCACTGTCATACAGGACCAGAATCGAAAACCAGGTGAAGTTGGCGCGGGGCCGGATTAGGGCTTAACATAGTTTAGAAAGCGTTTGGACGGGGACCATTCCCGGCGTCGAACCCGCGTTTTAGTAAAAGGAGCGATCATGGAGAGCAAGACCGTTAACATCCCCAAGATTTCCTGCGGGCATTGCCTGATGAACATCAAACGCGAGGTCAGCGAGCTGCCCGGCGTGCAGTCGGTGGAGGGCGACGTGGCGACCAAGAAGGTCACGGTGCAGTGGGAGGCCCCGGCCACCTGGGACAAAATCGCCGAGACCCTGAAGGACGCCGGCTACCCCGCCGAGTAACCCCAGAAGGA
Source organism: Desulfarculus sp. (assembly GCA_020216625.1). Classification (GTDB taxonomy): domain Bacteria; phylum Desulfobacterota; class Desulfarculia; order Desulfarculales; family Desulfarculaceae; genus JACRDC01. The sequence continues at coordinate 1,902 of JAIUYB010000471.1, read as the reverse complement.
GGTGTGACGTTGGCCGAGACGCGCAAGCTGGAGTTGCCGGTGCTGGGCATGTCCTGCGCCGCCTGCGCCACCGCGGTGGAGCGGACCCTGACCAAGAAAGCGCCTGGCGTGATCAAGGCCAACGTCAACATCGCCACCGAAACCGCTGACATCGAATACGACCCGGCCCAGACCGACCCCCAGGCCCTGGCCGCGGCGGTGGAAAAGGCGGGATACAAGCTGGTGCTGCCAGCCACCAAGACCGCCGATTTCCCGGTGCTGGGCATGACCTGCGCCAACTGCTCGGCGGCGGTGGAGCGCACCCTGAACAAGAAGGTGCCGGGAGTGGTTTCGGCCACGGTGAATTTTGGCACCGAAACCGCGCACGTGGAGTACGACCCCAACCTGACCAGCCCCGCAGCCATGGCCGAGGCGGTCAAGAAAGCGGGTTACGAGCTGATCCTGACCCCGGCCACCCGCAAGGTGGACCTGCCGGTGGTGGGCATGACCTGCACCAACTGCTCGGCGGCGGTGGAACGCACTCTGAACAAGAAGGTTCCGGGGGTGGTCGCGGCCACGGTCAACTTCGGCACCGAGACCGCGACAGTGGAGTACGACCCGGCCGTCACCAGCCTGGAGGCCATGGCCGAGGCGGTGAAAAAAGCCGGCTATGAGCTGGTCCTGCCGGCCGGAGGGGAGGAAACGACCGGAGTCGAGGACGCCGAGGCCCAGGCCCGGGCGGCCGAACTGCGCGCCCAGCAGCGGGCCTTTGCCGTGGGCGTGGCCTGCACCCTGCCGCTTTTCGTGCTCAGCATGGGGCGCGACTTCGGTTTGTGGGGGGCCTGGGCCCACGCCCCCTGGGTCAACTGGCTGTTTCTGATTCTGGCCACGCCGGTGCAGTTCTACACCGGCTGGGGCTATTACGAGGGCGGCTTCAAGAGCCTGCGCAACCGTTCGGCCAACATGGACGTGCTGGTGGCGTTGGGCAGCTCGGTGGCCTATGTCTACTCCCTGGCGGTGGTCCTGTCGCCCGGGCTGGGCCATCACGTCTATTTCGAGACCTCGGCCATGATCATCACCCTGATCAAGCTGGGCAAGCTCCTGGAGGCCCGGGCCAAGGGCCAGGCCTCGGCCGCCATCCGGGCCCTGATGGACCTGGCCCCCAAGATCGCCCATCTGGAGGAGGACGGCCAGGAACGCGACGTGCCCGCCGATCAGGTGCGCCCCGGCCAGGTGGTGGTGGTGCGCCCCGGCGAGTCCATCCCGGTGGACGGGGTGGTGGTGGCCGGCCGCTCGGCGGTGGACGAGGCCATGCTCACCGGCGAGAGCGTGCCGGTGGACAAGGCCGAGGGCGACTCGGTTTTCGGCTCCACGGTCAACCAGCAGGGCCGACTCAAGGTGCGGGCCACCGGGGTGGGGGCGGAGACCGCGCTTAGCCAGATCATCCGCCTGGTGCGCCAGGCCCAGGGCTCCAAGGCCAACATCCAACGCCTGGCCGACCGGGTCTCGGCGGTCTTCGTGCCCACCATCATCGCCATCGCGCTTGTCACCCTGGCCGTCTGGTGGCTGGCCGGCGGCCAGTTCGTGCCGGCCCTGATCCGCATGGTGGCGGTGCTGGTCATCGCCTGTCCCTGCGCCCTGGGGCTGGCCACTCCCACCGCGATCATGGTGGGCACCGGCAAGGGCGCCACCCTGGGCATTCTGTTCAAGAACAGCGAGGCCCTGGAGAACGCCCACCGCCTGGACACGGTGGTGCTGGACAAAACCGGCACCATCACCCAGGGCAAGCCCCAACTCACCGACTGGCTGCCCCTGGACGGCGGCGACGGCCAGCAAACCCTGGCGCTGATCGCCGCGGCCGAGAGCGCCAGCGAGCACCCCATCGCCCGGGCGGTGGTGGAGGGCGCGCGCCAGCGGGGAGCC
>JAIUYB010000470.1 GCA_020216625.1 Desulfarculus sp. | reverse complement strand
CAACGGGGTGGGCATCCCCAGCGCCAATGTCAAGCGCATCTTCGAGCCCTTCTTTTCCACCCGGGGCGCCAAGGGCACCGGTCTGGGGCTGTCCATCACCTACGGGATCGTGCAGAAACTGGGTGGACAGATCGAGGTGGAGAGCCAGGAGGGGGAAGGCACCACCTTCACCGTGACCCTGCCCATCCGGCGTCAGGGTTGAGAGGCTAAAGGGGGCCGCGCCGCCCGGGCCGACAAGGAGTGAATCACATGCGCGTGCTTTTGGTGGACGACGAGGAGGAACTGGTCTCCACCCTTTCCGAACGCCTGGAGCTCAGGGGCGTGGCCAACGACTGGACCACCACCGGCGAGCAGGGCCTGGCCATGCTCGCCGAGCGGGAGTACGATTGGGTGGTTCTGGACATGAAGATGCCCGGCCTGGGTGGTCTGGGCGCCCTGAAGGCCATGCGGGAGCGCTGGCCTGGCCTGCGCATCGTGGTGGTCACCGGCCACACCTCCAAGGAGGACTACGACGCCGGCCTGGCCGCTGGCGCGGATCATTACCTGCTCAAACCGGTGGACGTGGACGAGTTGCTGGCTCTGATGCAGGTGGCGGGAGACAAGGCGAGGCCATGACCCACCCTCTCGGCGATGACCAGGCCCGGGAGCAGGCCGCCTTCTTCGGGCGGGTCACCGCCAGCGTCACCCATGAGATCAAGAACCACCTGGCCCTGATAAACGAGTACAACGGCCTGCTGGCCGACCTGCTGGCCGCCCACGCCCGGGGCCGCGATTTGGATCCCGAGCGCCTGGCCGGCCTGAGCGCCGAGGTGCGCAAACAGGTGCGCCAGGCCGGGGATATCGTGGGCCAGCTCAACCGCTTCGCCCACAGCGTGGACAGTCCGGCCGAGGAGGTGGACCTGGGCGAGTTGACCGCCACCTTCACCGCCCTGAGCGCCCGCCGGGCCCAGCGCCGGCGGATCGAACTGAGCCTGGCGCTGCCGGAATCCGCCCCCAAGCTGGTCTGCCAACCGTTCCTGCTGCTCCTGGCCTGCCATTGCCTGCTGGAGGCGGTCTTGGAGACCTGCCCCGAGGGAACCCGCCTGACCATCGGTTTGGGCGGCGGGGTCGAGCGGCCGCGGTTGGTTTTCGATTGCGGCGGCGCGGGCCTGGCCGGGGAGGGTTGCCTGCCGCCCTGGCTGCTGACAAACCTCGACGCCAGCCTGGAAGCGGATTCCAGCGGGGGCTTGGCCCTGGTCCTGGGTCCCGCCTCCGCCGGGATGGCTCAAGAATAGGCCGTAAATCGGCCGAGGGACCCCTGCCATGAGCGAGCAGACCAAGCGCATCCTGTTGGTGGACGACCGCGCCGAATTCGTGGCCATCATGGCCGAGCGCCTGCGCCAGCGCGGGTATGAGGTGGCGGTGGCCACCGATGGCCCGGCCGCCCTGGCGGCCATGGGGCGACAGCGTTTCGACGGGGTGGTGCTGGACCTGGTGATGCCCGGCATGGACGGCATCGAGACCCTGACCCACATCAAGGAGCTGGACCCCACGGTGCGGGTCATCGTGCTCACCGGCCACGCCTCCAGTCAATACGTGGTCCAGGCCCTGGCCCTGGGCGCGGCCGATTTCATGGTCAAACCGGTGGACATCGACTCCCTGCTGGCCCGCCTGGTCGAGGCCTGAGCCGGACCCAGGACACAACCTCCCCGCCCCGCCCATCCACTCCCCGAGGCGGCTCGACCACGCGGACCTGGAACCCCAGGGGCGCCTGGCTGACGCGCTTAGGCAACAATCACGGATAAATACCAGGCGCGAGCTCCTCGGGCGCCGCCGCTAGGGCCACCAGCGGGGTGATTTGCCTTAGGCAGTGCCTTTGGACCGCCGATGTCCTATAATCGACCGCAATGCATAAGCGTGAGGAGCCGGGCCTTGGTCCGCTCCTTGGCGGATGATGGGCCCGGGGGCCATGGCCCCGGGGACCGCATCTTCCACCAATCCTGCCTGCCCTCGACCAGCCCCTGTCAGGCCCCGGCGCCAGGGGTGTCTGGGTTTGGCGGAGGTCGGGAATGAAGCGTCACCTGGGTGTCTTCCTGCCAGCCACGCTTAGCGTCGCCCTTTTCGGGATCACCATGTTCTGGATGGTCCTGCCCCAGACCGAAAACGCCATCCTGGCCAAGAAGCGCGAGATGATCAGGGAGATGACCCTGACCGTCTGGTACCTGCTCTCCACCTACGAACTGCAAGAAAAGGCCGGCCAGCTGACCAGGGCCGAGGCCCAGGAGCGAGCCCTGCGGCGTATTCGCGAGCTGCGCTATGGCTCAGACGGCAAGGACTACTTCTGGGTCAACGACCTGGACGGACACATGCTGGTCCATCCCTACCGCCCCGACCTGGAAGGCCAGAACCTGCTGGCCTACACCGATCCAATGGGCAACCATATCTTCGCCGAGTTTGTCCGCATCGCCAGTGAGCACGGCGAGGGTTTCGTGTCCTATCTCTGGCAATGGAAGGATGAAAGGGAGCGCCAGGCCGAAAAAACCTCCCACGTACGCCTGTTCAAGCCCTGGAGATGGGTGGTGGGCACCGGCATGTATAGCCACGACGTGCAGATGGAAATGGCCAACATGACCCGGGATATCACCATGGCGGGGGCGGTGGTATGGGCCTTGGTCACCCTGCTGGCCGGCTACATCATGGCCCGCAACCTGCGGGTGGAGCGCGAGCGCCAGGAAATCCTGGAGGACTTGCGCGAAAGCGAGGAGCGCTTCCGGGGGGCCAGCGATGGGGCTCTGGACGGCATCGTGATGATCGACTTCCAGGGCAAGATCAGCTTCTGGAACCAGGCCGCCAGCCAGATTTTCGGCTATTCAGCGGCCGAGGCGGTCGGCCGGAACCTCCACCTGCTCTTGGCCCCCGAGCGCTACCGCGCCCGCTATTTGGCCGCGTTCCAGCGGTTCACCCAGACCGGCGAGGGATTCATCATCGGCAAGACCCTGGAG
>JAIUYB010000469.1 GCA_020216625.1 Desulfarculus sp. | reverse complement strand
GAGTGCATCGGCGACGACATCGCCTGGATGAAGATCGGCCCCGACGGCCGGCTCTACGCCATCAACCCCGAGGCGGGCTTTTTTGGCGTGGCTCCCGGGACCTCCTATGATTCCAACCCCATGGCCATGGACAGCATCAAGGAGAACTCCATCTTCACCAACTGCGCCCTGACCGACGACGGCGACGTCTGGTGGGAGGGCATGAACGGCGTCCCCGGCCACGCCATCGACTGGAAGGGCCGCGACTGGACCCCGGCCTCGGCCGAGTTGGCCGCCCACGCCAACGCCCGTTTCACCGCCCCGGCCCGCCAGTGCCCCATCATCAGCCCCGACTGGGAGAAGCCCGAGGGCGTGCCCATCGACATCATCATCTTCGGTGGCCGCCGCGCCTCGGTGGTGCCTCTGGTGACCCAGGCCTACGATTGGGACCATGGCGTCTTCATGGGTTCCACCGCCGCCAGCGAGACCACCGCGGCCAACATCGGCGCGGTGGGCAACCTGCGTCGCGATCCCTTCGCCATGCTGCCCTTCTGCGGCTACAACATGGGCGATTACTTCCAGCATTGGTTCGAGATGGGCGACCGCCTGGGAGCCAAGGCCCCCAAGGTCTTTTATGTCAACTGGTTCCGCAAGACCGCCCAGGGCAAGTGGCTCTGGCCCGGCTTTGGCGACAACAGCCGGGTGCTGAAGTGGATGTGTGACCGGGTGGACGGCAAGGTCGGCGGCCGCGAGACCCCCATCGGCATCCTGCCCCAGGATGGCGACTTGGACCTGACCGGCCTGGACATCCCGGCCGAGGACCTCCAGGAGCTCCGGCGGGTGGACGCGGCGGCCTATCGGGCCGAACTGCCGGACATGGAGGCCCACTTCGCCCAATTTGGCGACAGGCTGCCGGCCCGCCTGCGCGCCCAGTTGGAGGGCCTGAAGAAGCGCCTGGGCTAGGGCCCGGCCCGGACCGACCAGGGCCCTCAACCCCAGATTACGACGCCCTCTCCGGCCGCGTGGTCGGAGAGGGCGTTTATTTTCGGGGGTTACGCGGAGATCCCGCGGCCACGGCCGCCCGCCTAGCCAACCTCGGCCCGGGATGGGCTCTCGTCCCAGAGTTGGCGCATCAACTCGACGCCAGCCGACAACCCAGATTCGGCCGGACCAGGGCCTTCGTATTCCAGGCTGAAGGCCCCCTGGTAGCCCGCCTGGCGTAGGGCCTCCAGCTGGGCCGCGAAGGCGCGGGGCTGCGCCTCGGCCCGGGCCTGGGGCGAGAGCAGCTTGACATGCACATGGGTCACCTTGGAGGCCAGGAGCTGGGCCGCCGTGGCCGGGTCGACCTGGACCGGCCAGTTGCCCAGGTCCAGACACACCCCCAGGGTCGCCCCCTGCCCTTCCCTGCTCTCCAGCCCCGCCCGCCACACCAGGTCCACCAGGGTGGACAGGTCCTCGGGATGGCTGGTCAATCCCCAATGGTTCTCCAGGCACAAATCCAGGTCCAGGGCTTGGGCCTGGCGGGCCAGGGGCAAGAGCAACCAGGCCGCGCTTTGCAGGTCCAGTTCCGAGGCCCGGGGCGGCAGCTTGGCCACGGACGGGACCCCGCCGCCGGCCAGGCCATGCACCCGCCAGGCCAGGCGGGTCAGACCACCCAGGGGCCGGGCCTCGCGCGCGGAGCGGGAGCGCAAGCCCTCCAAGCCTCGCATCACCTGGCCGGGCCAACGCCGGGGGCCGCCCCCCAGCCCGACCCGCACCGTGCGCACCCCCAACCGGGGGGCCTGGCCCAAGAGGCGCTTGGCCCGGTCCACCTGCTCGGCCAGACGCACCGGGCCAACCTCCAGGGGCAGGGGGAGGCTGAGCCCGCCCGGCCCCAGGCCGGCCTCCCGCGAGAGCCGTCCCAACTCGCTCCACTCCTGGGGATCATAGCTGGGCAGCAGGCGGTCCAGCCATTCCACTCCCTGCAATCCCAGCTCCACCGCCAGGCCCGGCAGGTCGCTGGCCTTGAGTTTCCCGCCCAACAGAGGGCGGCGCAGGGACCAGGCGTGCAACAACAACCGCATGGAACTACTCCCAGACGCCCAGGTGCCGGCCCAGATCCTCCAGGCCAGCGAACACGGCCTGGGCCTGAGCCAGCTTGGGCGCGGCCAGGGTGGTGGTCAGGGCGTAGCAGGTGGCCCCGGCCGCCCGGGCGCTGGCGATGCCGGCCGGGGCGTTCTCCACCACCAGGCATCGCTCGGCCGCCAGGTCCAGGGCCTTGGCCCCGGCCTGATAGGGGTCGGGATGGGGCTTGTGCCGGGTGACGTCCTCGGCGCAGACCAGGGCCTGGAAATGGGCGGTCAGCTCCGGCCCCAGGCTGCGCTGGACCAAGACCCGGCGGCTGGAGGTGACCAGGGCCACCGGCAAGCCAGCCCGGTTCAGGCCGGCCAGCAGCCGGGCCGCGCCGGAGAAGGGGCGCACCTCATGGGCGTGGCGTTCCAGGTAGAGGCCGAGTTGCCGGTCCAGGAGCTCACGCATGACGCGCTGGTTCTCCATCAGCGGGCGACCGGCCAGGTGGGGGGCGTGGGCGGCCAGGTAGTCCTCCAGAACCTCGGCCCCCAGAGAGCCCTCGTTCTCCAGGATGAAGTCCAGGGGAACCTCCAGGCCCATCTCCCGGAAAACCTCCTGCCAGGTGCGGGCATGGTGCTGCATGGAGTCCAGGATCACCCCATCCAAATCGAACAGCACCCCGGCGAAATCACGGGCCAGCATCAGTATTCCCTCGTTGGCGCCAAAGGCCCCGCCGTCAGGGTCAGGGCCTCCAGCACCCCATGGCAGCGGCAGGCGGTGGCCACCAGCCATTGGCCGCCCCGGCGGGCCATCTGGTCGCGCCAAAACAGCATCTCGGCCACCGCCACCGCGCCCAGGCCGGGGGCCATTTGGCGGCTGACCAGCACCGCGTTGGCGAAGCCGGGCCGCGCCAAACCCGCCAGGCGCTGGTGGAGCGGGACCCCGCGCGGAAGCCCGGTTTTC
>JAIUYB010000468.1 GCA_020216625.1 Desulfarculus sp. | reverse complement strand
CGGGACCTGGGCCGCTGGCGGCTGGGGGACGAGGGCCCCCGATCGGACGGGGCGGCCTAGGCATGTGGCGGCCGCGCCTGAAGGGCAAGCTGCTGGGCGCCGTGGGGGCCCTGGCCCTGATGGGTCTGGCCAGCCTTTCCCTGATCCATCACTGGGTGGCGGTGAATCATCTGCAGGAGGTGGTGGGCGCGGATATCTCCGCCCGGGCCGACCTCTTGCTCAAGGAGGTGGGCAATCATCACCAGACCATGCTTCTGCACCGCCAGCAGGACTACGAACTGGTGATGCGCGACCTGACCCAACTGGCCCAATCCTATCTGCAATACATCCAAACGCTCCACCAGGACGAACGCGACGGCCGCCTGACCCGGACCGAGGCCCAGGAGCGGGCGCGCCACTTCCTCCTGGGCCAACGGGTGGGCCAGACCGGCTACCCCTTCGTCTGGGATGTCAGCCAGGCCCCGGACTTCATTCCCCTGGTGGTGCACCCCAGCCTCCAAGGCCAGGACATGGCCTGGGTGGAGTTCGTGCGCGAGGGCGCGCTCAAGAAACGGGGCTACCTGGAATACATGTGGGCCAATCCCGGCGATCGCCTGCCCCGGCCCAAGGCCGCGGCGCTGGAATACTTCGAGCCCTGGCAATGGGTGATCTGCGTCAGCGCCTACAAGAGCGAATTCCCCATCATGAGCACCCAGGCCTTCTACCAGGCCGCCGACCAGGCCCTGACCAACGACATCAAGGCCATGCGGGTGGGGGAGAACGGCTACGCCTTCGTGATCAACTGGGCGGGCGGGTTGGTCATCCATCCCAACGGCCCCACCGGCGACCTGGAACCGCCGGAGCTGATCCAGACCCTCCTGCGCCAGGGCGATGGCCTGGTGCGTTGGGAGGAGAACGGCCGGGCCTACCTGGTGGCCTTCCGCACCTTCGCCCCCTCGGGCTGGGTCCTGGCCATCAAGGCCCGGGAGGACGACTTCCTGGCCCCGGTGCGGGCGGGTCTGGTGCGCTGGGGCCTGGTGATCCTGCTGGGATTTTTGGCCCTGACCGTGGTGGTGCTGGTGCCGCTGCTGGGACGCCTGGTCATCGACCCCGCCCGGCGGTTGGCCAAACTGGCCGACCGCATCGCCGGCGGCCAGTTGGAGCTGGACGAGCCCCAGCCCCGGGGCGGCGACGAGATGGCCGACCTGGCGCGCTCGCTCCAGGCCATGGCCGGCCGCCTGCGTCAATCGGTCAGCTACCTGGCCCAGAGCGAGCGCCGCTACCGCGACCTGTTCACCCACTCCCCGGAGCCGGGCTTCGTGCTCAACCGCTCCGGCTTCGTGGTGGAGGTCAACCCGGCCATGGAGCAGGCCCTGGGGCGCCCGGCCCAGGCGGTGGTGGGCCGGCACTTCAGCCGGTTTTTGTCCCCCGGACAACTGGAGGGCCTGCGGCGCTCGGTGCTGAAGGCCATGCGCCAGGGCAAGGTGGTCACCAACCTGGGGTTGACCCTGCTGGGCCCCAAGGGCCAACCCCGCTTCCTGGAGGGCTTTCTCACCCCCCTGGGGCGAGGGGGGCGGGTGGAGGGCTTTTTCGGCCTGGCACGGGACCTGACCGAGCAGCGCCGCCTGGAGCAACAGTTGCGCCGGGCTCAGAAGATGGAGATCCTGGGCACCCTGGCCGGTGGACTGGCCCACGACTTCAACAACCTGCTCTCCGGCATCCTGGGCTATGCCTCGCTGTTGCTCTCCCAGGGCGATCTGACCCCGCGCCAGCGGCGCTACCTGATGGTCATCGACCACTCCGCCGGTCGGGCGGCCCAGCTCACCCAGCAACTCTTGAGCCTCTCCAAATCGCGCCAGATCCACCCGGAGCCGGTGCGCCTGGGTGAGCTGATGGCCGAGGTGCTGGCCATCCTGGGCCACAGCTTCCCGGCCGACCTGGAGGTCCAGTTGTGGGTGGAGCCCGACCTGCCCCCCCTGGAGGCCGACGCCGGCCAGATTCACCAAGCCCTGATGAACCTTTGCATCAACGCCCGCGACGCCATGCCCCAGGGCGGGCGGATCGAGCTGCGGGCCGCGCTGGAGTCCACCGGCCCCGACAGCCCGCCGGAGGTGGCGGCCCTGGGCCCCCGGGTGGTGCACCTGAGCGTGGTGGACAACGGCCCGGGCATGGACCAGGCCACCCAGCAGCAGGCCCTGGAGCCATTCTTCACCACCAAGGAGCACGGCACCGGCCTGGGCCTGCCCATGGTCTCCAGCATCGTGCAGGGCCATGGCGGGGTGATGCGCCTGGAAAGCGCGCCGGGCCAGGGCACCGCGGCTCATCTTTATTTCACCCCCGGCCGGGCCGGGGAAGCGGCCCCGGCCCGGGCTCGGGCCAGGGTCCCCCGACCCACCCCCGGCCAGCGGATCCTGGTGGTGGACGACGAAAAGGTGGTCCGGGAGATGGCCCAGGAGATTCTGGAGTTCGCCGGTTTCCTGGTGACCACCGCCGCCGACGGCGAGCAGGCCCTGCGCCATCTGCGCCAACACCCCCAGGCGGTGGATCTGGTCCTGTTGGACGTGGTGATGCCGGGCTTGAGCGGGCTGGAGGTCCTGCGGTTGATCAAACTCGAACAGCCATGGATCAAGGTGGTGCTGGCCAGCGGCATGTTCGAGCAAAGCCAGGATGACGCCCAGGTCTGGCGCCAGAGCGACGGCCGTCTGGGCAAGCCCTACCGGGCGGAGGATCTGTTGGCCACCCTGGACCAGGTTCTCCAGCGCGGAGGATCGGCCGCCGAGCAGGCGGATGGCGTCGACGAGACCAATCGTGAAAAGCGTCACCAACCATAGCGAATGACCGGGCTTTATCCCTTGACCTGGCTGGGGCGGTTTTGCTAGCCTTGACCTGGGTCCGCCAACACCCACCGCCCTTGCCCGACGAAAACGAGCGCACCAGGTTAACTTGCAGCAATCCGCAGGCGGTCTGTCTCGTCACTCTTGCCCCCGTGGCCGCGCAGGCTCGCGCCTGTCCGGCTCACC
>JAIUYB010000010.1 GCA_020216625.1 Desulfarculus sp. | reverse complement strand
AGCCCGTCCAGACTGATCTGCACCTCGTCGCAATGGAGCTCGGCCAGGCGCTGGTCGTCCAGAAGCAGGCCATTGCTCAGCAACACCCGCCGCACCGGCAGGGCGGAGAGCAGGGCGTTGACCTGGGGCCATCGAGGGTGCAGCAGAGGCTCGCCGCCGCTGATCAGAAGGCGCAGGCCGTTCATGGCCTCGAACTCGCGCAACACCGCCGCGATCACCGGCACCGGCAGATCCACCCCCCGGGCCGGTCCCAGGTAGCAGTGGGCGCAGGCCAGATTGCAGCGCCAGGTGACCTGCAACTCCAGATAGCGCAACGAGGGAATCGGGCCCGGGCCCAGGGGCAGGGGGCGCGGCCGGGGCGCGGGGCTGAGTTCCAGGAGCCCTTCGGCCAAGCAGTATTCCTGGAATTCGGGGTCCAGGCCGGCCTGGGCCAGGCTGATCTGCCCCCGGCACTCGGCCAGGGCGGACCAGGCCTCGGGACTCAGTTCGTAGAGCTCGTCGGCCCGGCGGTCGTAGAGACAAGGCTGTTCCAGCCGGCGCAGGCAGACCTGGTCGGCCAGGCGTACGAAGTGATTGGGGTCGACCGGCAAAGGCTAGATCTCCAGGTGGAGGCCGGCGGCCAAGAGCCCGGCCACCGCCCGCAGCCCGCCACAGGGGGCACATTGGTCGCGGGGCGCGCCAGGGTCGCGGAAGTCGCAGCCATCGGGGCGGTAGGGGCAGGCCGCGCAGACCCGCATCAGGCGGGGGTCGTCCTCGGCCAGTCCGAAGAGGGGCGCGCCGGGGTCGGGAGCCAGGGCGGCCACCGCCGACTCCAGCTGGGGATGGGCGGCCAGCCAAGTCAGGCCGCCACAACCCTCCTCCTCGGGTCGGTCGGGCTTGAAGTAGCGGCAGAGGCGGGGACAGATCAAGTGGCGCATGCGAATCCCCCGCAAGGCAAAACGAAAGGGGGAGGCTCGAGCCTCCCCCTCCGGGCTAGCCTAGGCTAGCAGGAGCTCTTGCACTTGCAGAGCCCGCGCTGGGTGCGCTCGATTTTCCGGATCTTCATGATTGCCTCCTTGCCCCTTCATGGGGCGTTTATTTAATAAAATTGTTGCGCTTGCGGCCAGGAATGTCAAGCCCCCCGGGATTGGCGGCGAACACCCGGGATACATGCTACAAGATGTTGTAATTATATATTGATATCAAACAATATCTTGGGTATTAACCCTGGTCCGGCCTGGCGTGAGAAAATGCCATCCCTGGCGCGATATCCCTTGGCTTGGCCGGGGTTGGATGCTATGCTATATGAAGTCGACCTACCCCATAATCCCCAAGGAAGGCTAGCAGTTGTCCAGGGAGGACGCCGCAAGGAGGTGTTCCCGTGGCCTTTACTTTTTCCAACATCGCCAAGGTCAGCGCGCAAAACGCCCTTAACCTGGGCCTGGCCCAGGCCAAGAGCGCGGGGCTGGGCCAGACCGAGGCCAACGCCCTGGGCATCGCCAACCTTATGGAAAAGGACGATGGCTCCAGCCTGGTCAACACCCTGATGGGCAACGACAAAAAGGACGGAAGCCGCCTTCGTGGCAATGGTCTGAAGAACGACCTGATGGCCATCGGCCAGGCGGCCCTGGTCAGCGGCCCGGGACGCGGCAGCGGCCTGAGCTCGTCCTCCAAGCTGGGCGGAGCGGGCTCCATCTTCAAGACCGTGGCCTGAGTCCCGATCCGGCGGTGCGAGGTCCCGGAAAGCTCCGGGACCTCGTCCGGGCAGACGGCGCGGCGAGCGGGGCTAGACGTCCTGAAACTGTGCCTGTTGGGTGCGTTTGTCCAAAACGCCCTGGAACAGGACCAGATCGGGATGGATGTCCAGGGAATTGTAGTTCTCCACCTTCAGCTTGCGGCTCAAGGCCGACTCGGGGTCGTAGATCCGGAATTCGACCAAGCTGGCTCCCTTGGCCGAGCGGGTCACGCTTTTCAGGCGCCACACCCAGTCCGGGTTCTGTTGCTGACTGACCACCAAATGCTGACCCAGGGGCTGCAGGATGTCCTTGGGCTTGGGCAGGTCCAAGGCCTCGGCTCCGTTGGTCGCCTTGTCTTTTTTAAGGAAACCCAACACCAGATCACCTCCGCGGTTGCGGGACACGGCAATTGACAGGCGGCCTCTTGTTGGAGGGGATAGCGAGTCCAGTGCCAAACCTCCGGCGGTTGGCCAGGTGAAGGTCGAACCCACCTAACATGCTGAAAATTGAGCTTGTAGGATGGCGGTCGCCCTGACGGGCTCGAGGAACCCCCCGTTTGGTTCGGAGTTGGCTTGCAAAACGCCATCGGAACCGCGCCCACCCCCCGGCAAATCGCAAAACCCAACCCGCGCCGCCAAGGCCTGCGCCCCTGCCGGACGGGGTCGGTTTAGGCGCGACTAACCCCACTAAGCGATAGGATATTTACCTGCACAATCACGCGGCCAGCCATTGTGCAAACCAGCGCAAAGATCGCCTGCAAAAATGCAAAATGCAATGTAAGGGCTGGTTGGCAATTGCAAAGCGCAAAAATCCCCTAGCCGCACGTTCCATATGTCTGAATCGGACTCAATTGCAATTGACTGAAAAAGCGCCGAATACCCTCACCGGTTCTGATTGTCGCGCGGGTTGGCGGTTGGGGTCCGGTTCTTGCAGACCAAGTGAAAAATTCAACAAGCCTGGGGAATAACCGTGGGGCTGGCCCCGGTTAGGGGACCAGGCCGTCTGACGACGGGCCCCGGTTTTTGTTTTGGCGCCGCGAGCGCGCGCCAATGCAAGTCATGAAGCCGGCTAGAGCGACCTAAGGAGATTGGCGTATGGCGGATGCAAAGCTGCAGGAGCTGATCGACACCCTCAAACGGCAGGGGGTGGAGAGCGGGGAGGAAGCCGGCCGGCGCATCGTGGACGAGGCTCGGGCCCAGGCCGAGCAGATCCTGGCCCAGGCCAGGGCCGAGGCCGACAACCTGGTGGCCCAGGCCAAGGCCGAGGCCGACAAACAGATGAAGCAGCTCCAATCCTCCTTGGAGATCGCCGCCAGCCAGTTCGTGACCAGCCTGAAGCGGGTCATCGAGGAAAACCTGCTGGTGATCCCCTTCAAGGCCGAAATCGCCGACACCCTGAAGCAGGACGCCTTCCTGAAGGACCTGATGGCCAAGTTCGTGGCGGCCTACGCCGGCGACGCCAGCGGCAAGGGCATGCAGCTGGTGCTGCCCAAGGACGCCTCGGACCAGCTCTGGGACTACGCCCTGAACCTGGCCGCCAAGCGCTACGGCGCTGACCAGGCCGGCGACAAGGTGGCCCTGAAGCTGGAGGCCCAGGGGCTCAACTTCGGGTTCATGGCCCGCCGCTCCGACGGCGTGGTCCGGCTGGACTTCAGCGACGAAGCCTTCCTCAACCTCTTCCTGCAATATCTCAGCGCCCGCTTCCGGACGCTGTTCAAGGACGTCAAGATCGGGGAAGCCGGGCTCTGATGAAGTACTATTACCTGGCCACCTATCTGCCCGAGCTGGCTCGGGACGACAAGAAGCTGCGCCTGCGCATGGCCGACCTGCTGGGCGACTCCGGGTATCTGGCCCCGGAGGACCGGCGCGAGGTGGACCTGGTGCTGTTGGCCGGCGATGTGCTGATGGTCGAGCGCCTTCTGGCCGGCCATCCCCTGGAGGTTCCCCTCTCTCTGCACGGCCTGGAATATTGGCGCGAGCAGGTCAAGGCGCCCAACGACGCCCCGGAGTTCATGGCCGAGGTCATCAAGGCCGCGTCCGGAGGCGATTTCGGGCCGCGCCAGGTGGACCGCCTCTGGGCGGGCTATTACGACCACGTCCTGGCCACGGCCAAAAACCCGCTGCTCAAGACCTACATCGCCTTCGAGCGCGACGTGCGCAACATCCAGGCGGCGGTGCGCGCCCGGCGCCAGGGCCTGAACCTGGCCGACCACCTGGTGGGCGATAGCGATCTAGCGGCCCTGTTGGGCCGCTCCAACGCCGAGGATTTCGGACTGGCCCGGGAATACCCCTGGCTGGAAAAGCTATTGGCGGCCAAGGACCCGTCCCGGACCCGCGAGCTGATGGAGCGGGTGCTCTGGGACTTTTTTGAGCAAAACTCCGGGGCGGACCCCTTCGCCTTCGACGCCATCCTGGCTTACCTGATCAAGCTGGCGATGGTCGAGAAGCGCCTGGCCCTGGACGAAAACGCCGGGATGGAACTGGTTCGGCAGCTGGAGGAAGCCTGAGATGGGCATGGGACGGGTGGTTGCGGCCTACGGCAACATGGTGACCGTGGCCTTTGAGGGCAGCGTGCGCCAGAACGAGGTGGCCTACATCCTGGCCGCCGACGGCAGCCGGCTTAAAAGCGAGGTTATCCGGGTGCGCGGAGAGCGCTGCAACGTGCAGGTCTTCGAGGACACCCGGGACATCCAGGTGGGTGACCAGGTGGAATTCACCGGAAACCTCCTGGTGGTGGAGCTGGGGCCAGGACTGCTGACCCAGATCTACGACGGATTGCAGAACCCCCTGCCCAAATTGAGCCAGGCCACCGGCCTGTTCCTCAAGCGGGGGATTTACATCGATCCCCTGGACCGCGAGGCCAAGTGGGACTTCACCCCCACGGCCAAGGTCGGGGCCTGGATCGAGGCCGGCGACATCCTGGGCTGGGTGCCGGAGGGCAAGTTCCAGCACCAGATTTTCGTGCCCTTTGACTTCATCGGCCGGGCCGAGATCGTCAAGATGGCCGAGAAGGGCTTCTACACGGTGGCCGACACCGTGGCCGAGGTCAAGGACGAGGACGGCAAGCTGCATAAGCTGACCATGATGCAGGTCTGGCCGATCAAGATCCCCCTGAAGCTCTATCAGGAGCGCCTGTTGCCCGACCAGCCCCTGGTCACCGGCTGCCGGGTCATCGACAGCTTCTTCCCGGTGGCCAAGGGCGGCACCGCCTGCATCCCCGGCCCCTTCGGCTCGGGCAAGACGGTCTTGCAGCAGCAGATCAGCCGCTACGCCGAGGTGGACGTCATCATCGTGGCGGCCTGCGGCGAGCGCGCCGGCGAGGTCGTGGAGACCCTGCGGGAGTTCCCCCACCTGGAGGATCCCTACACCGGCGGCACCCTGATGGACCGCACCATCATCATCTGCAACACCAGCTCCATGCCGGTGGCCGCCCGCGAGGCCTCGATCTACACCGCCATCACCCTGGGCGAGTATTACCGCCAGATGGGCCTGAACGTCCTGATCCTGGCCGACTCCACCAGCCGCTGGGCCCAGGCCCTGCGCGAGATGAGCGGCCGGCTCGAGGAAATCCCGGGCGAGGAGGCCTTCCCGGCCTACCTGCAGTCGCGCATCGCCGAGTTCTACGAGCGGGCGGGCTTCGTCAGGCTCAAGGACGGCCGCACCGGCTCGGTCTCGGTGATCGGCACCGTCTCCCCGGCCGGCGGCAACTTCGAGGAGCCGGTGACCCAGGGCACCCTGGCCGTGGTGGGCGCCTTCCTGGGGCTCACCTGGGCCCGGTCCAACGCCCGGCGCTTCCCGGCCATCGACCCCCTGATCTCCTGGTCCAAGTACCCGGAGCAGATGAAGGAGAGCCTGGCCAAGGTCGATCCCCACTGGGTGGAGATCATCCGGGCGGCCCAGAAATTCATCCACCAGGGCAGCGAGATCAAGAAGCGCATGGACGTGGTGGGCGAGGAAGGCACCAGCATCGGCGACTTCCTCATCTACCTCAAGGCCGAGTTCCTGGATTCGGTCTACCTGCAGCAGAACGCCTTTGACGCGGTGGACGCCTACAACACCATGGAGCGGCAGGCTTACAGCTTCCGCATGGTGGAGAAGATACTGAAGAAGGACATCGCGGCCAAGGACAAGGACGACGCCCGCGACATCTTCTTCCGGCTCACCGCGTTGTTCAAGAACTGGAACGCGTCGGCCTGGCAGGGCGATGAGTTCAAACGATTCGAGTCGCAGATCAACGACTTTCTGAGGGGCTAGGGCCGTGAGAGAGATCATTACCAAGATCGACGAGATCACCGGCAACATCGCCACCCTGAAGGCCGCCGGCGTGGGCCTGGGCGAGTTGGCCCTGCTCCAGTCGCCGGGCCGGGAAACCCTGGGCCAGGTCATCAGCCTCAACGGCGATAACGTGACCGTGCAGGTCTTCGGCGGCACCAAGGGCATCTCCACCAACGACAAGGTGCGCTTTCTGGGCCATCCCATGATGGTCAAGTACGGCAACGCGCTCCTGGGCCGCATCTTCAATGGCTCCGGCGTGCCCATCGACGGCGGGCCGGAGCCGGTGGAGGAGGAGATCCCCATCGGCGGTCCCTCCTTCAACCCGGCCAACCGGGTCATCCCCAAGCAGATGATCCGCACCAACATCCCGATGATCGACGTCTTCAACTCCCTGGTGGTGAGCCAGAAGCTGCCGATCTTCTCCATCCCCGGCGAGCCCTACAACCAGCTCTTGGCCCGGGTGGGCATGCAGGCCGAGGCCGACATCATCGTCCTGGGCGGCATGGGCCTGAAATTCGACGACTACACCTTCTTCAAGCGCACCTTCGAGGAATCGGGGGTCATGAACCGAGTCATCATGTTCATCCATCTGGCCTCCGACCCGGTGGTGGAGTGCCTGTTGGTGCCGGACATGGCGTTGGCGGTGGCCGAGCGCTTCGCCGAAAGCGGCAAGCGAGTGCTGGTGCTGTTGACCGACATGACCAACTTCAGCGATTCGCTCAAGGAGATCAGCATCTCCATGGAGCAAATCCCCAGCAACCGCGGCTACCCAGGCGACCTCTACAGCCAGTTGGCCGCCCGTTACGAGAAGGCGGTGGATATCGAGGGTTCGGGCGACATCACCATCCTGGCGGTGACCACCATGCCCGGCGACGACGTGACCCACCCCATCCCGGACAACACCGGCTACATCACCGAGGGGCAGTTCTACCTGCGCCACGGGGTCATCGACCCCTTCGGCTCCCTGTCGCGGCTCAAGCAGAACGTGGTCAGCAAGGCCACCCGCCGGGACCACAACGACGTGATGAACACCATGATCCGGCTGTATTCCGACTGCCGCGAGTCGCGCAACAAGATTGCCATGGGCTTCAAGGTCTCCAAGTGGGACGAGACCCTCTTGGCCTATGGCCAGGACTTCGAGCGGGAGTTGATGGACCTTAACGTCAACATGCCCATCGAGGTGGCCCTGGACCGCTGCTGGGCGATCCTGGCCCGGCACTTCGAGCCGGTGCAGACCGGCCTGAAGGATGAGCTGGTCAAAGAGTTCTGGCCAGCCCAGTAGGTCCGGGCGGTCAACAGGCGCCCCCCGCGCGAGCGGGGCCCCAGAAGCGAGATAGGCGGCGGATTGTCATGGCCGATAAGCCGAAGTTCAACAAAACCGCGCTGAAGCAACAGCGGGACGCCCTGGCCAAATACCAGAAGTTCCTGCCGATCCTCCAGCTAAAGAAGATGCAGCTCCAGTTGGTGCTGCGCCAGTTGGAGCCGGTGGTGGAGGCCAAGCGTCAGGAGATGCGCCAGGTGTCCGAGGGGGTGCGGGGCTGGGCCGAGCTTTTGTCCGACCCCACGGTGGAGCTGCCGCGCCTGCTGCAGGTGGGCGAGGTGCTCACCGACCGGGACAACATCGCCGGTGTGGAGGTGCCCGAGTTCCGCCAGGTGGTTTTCGCGCCGGCCGAGTACTCGTTCTTCGCCACCCCGGCCTGGCAGGACCAGGCGGTGGAGGAGTTGCGGCGGCTGGTCAGCGCCCGGGAGGAGCTGAAGGTTCTGCTGGTCAAGGAGGGCCTGCTCAAGGACGAGCTGCGCACCACCACTCAGCGGGTGAACCTCTTCGAAAAGAAGCTCATCCCGGAGCTGAAGGAAAACATCCGCCGGATCAAGATTTTCCTGGGCGACGACGAGACGGCGGCGGTGGGCCGGGCCAAGCTGGCCAAGGGCAAGCTGGCCAGTTAGGCGACCCGGGCCGCCGGGCCCCGGACCATCAGCGCGAGGAGTGCGGGCGTGATCGTCAAGATGCGCAAGATGACCTTCATCGGCCTCAACGCCGAGAAGGAAGAATTCATGAAGCGGCTGCAGCAGGCGGGCGTGACCCACCTGATCCTGCCGCCGGAGGCCGCCGAGCCCCAGGAGCTGGCCAAGGAGCTCCAGAAGGTCGGCGAGGTCAAGAAATTCCTGGCCCGGCGAGCGCCCAAGGAGCGCCCCGCGGCCAGCGGCGACGCCGCGACCATCTGCGCCCGGCGCGAGGAGCTGGCCCAGCAAGAGAACCGCCTGGCGGTGGAGCTGACCCAGTTGCGCAAGGAGCGCGCCTTGTTGGCGCCCTGGGGCGACTTCAACATCGCGGACCTGGGTCTGCTGCGGGCCAAGGGCCTGGTGTTGCAATTCTACCGCGCCTCGGCCCGGCTGCTGGCCTCTCTGCCCCTGGATGGCGTATTCCACCTCAAGGCCGGAGACGGCCCGGGCGAAACACCCTTCGTCACCATCACCCGCGAGCCACTGCAACTGGGCCTGCTGCCCGACAAAATGCCCGAGCGCGGGTTGGCCGAGGTGGAACGGCTGATCGGCGAAAAGGAGGCCCAGCAGCAGGCCATCCAGGCCGAATACAACGACCTGGCCCAGCGCCTGGCGGTGCTGGAACAGGCCGAGGCCGAGTTGACCGACGAGGTGGAATACCGCCGGGCCCTTTTAAACACCGCGGCGGAGCTGGAAGACCGCCTGTTCGTGCTCAAATGCTGGTCGGCGGCCACCGAGGAGGATCTGGTTAAGTCCCTGGGCGATGACCTGACCTTTTACCATTACGCCGAAGAGCCCGAGGACGGCGACCGGGTGCCGGTGCTCCTGGCCAACAAACCGGCCTTCGCCCCGGGCGAGGACCTGGTCCAGATCTACAGCCATCCCAATTACGCCGACTTCGACCCCAGCGGGATCGTCTTCTACAGCTTCGCCTTCTTCTACGGCATGATCATCGGCGACTTCGGCTACGGCGTGGTGCTGACCCTGTTGACCGTCCTGCTCCACAGGAAGGCCAAGGATCCCTCGCCCTTGGCCAAGCGCATGATCACCCTGAGCTACCTGCTGGGCGGCTCCACCATGTTCTTTGGCCTGATCACGGCCAGCTATTTCGGCGTCGCCTTGGACCCGGGCAACCCGCTGACCAAGATCATGCTGATGGATTTCGGCACCAAGGAAGGCCAGTCCCACGCCATGCTGGTGTCCATCATCATCGGCATGGTCCACATCAGCATCGCGTTGATCATCAAGCTCAAGCGCAACCGCGACCTGCCCTCCCTGGGCTGGCTGCTGGTGACCTGGGCCGGGCTGTTCGTCCTCCAGGATTACATGAAGGGCGCGCCCATCCAGCCGGTGGCCATGTGGGTCCTTATCGCGGGCTTCGCGGTGGTGATCCTGTTCACCAGCGATCACAAGAACTTCCTCATCCGAATCCTGGCGGGCTTGAATGGCGCCCTGGGCGCCATCCAGCTCTTCGCCGACGTGCTGTCCTATATGCGTCTGTTCGCCCTGGGCCTGGCCACCATGTACATGTGCCAGACCTTCAACATGCTGGGCGGAATGACCAAGGACTCGGTGCCGTACATTGGGTACGTCTTCGCGGCGCTGGTGTTGGTCTGCGGACATGCCATCAACATCGTCCTGGGCATCATGGGCGGAGTCGTGCACGGGCTGCGCCTCAATTTCCTGGAGTGGTATCGGTGGTGCTTCGAAGGCGACGGGCTGCCGTTCAAACCGTTCCGACAGATTGCTAAGAGAGCTTAACTAGAGGAGGATTGGGCAATGGACATCTCGACGGTTCTGGGTTACTTCGGCTGCGCCTTCGCGATCGGCATTCCGGCCATCGGCAGCGCCATCGGCGTGGGCAACGCGGGCGCGGCCTCCCATGGCGCCATGGCCAAGACGGACGAGGGTCACGGCAAGTTCATCGGCATCTCGGCGGCCCCTTCCAGCCAGACCATCTACGGCCTGATCCTCATGTTCGTGCTCCTGCCCAAGGTGGCCGCGGCCGGCGCGGCGGTGCTGGGCATTGGCATTTTCTGCGGCATCGCCATCTGCATGTCCGCGGTTTATCAAGGCAAGGTCTGCGCCACCGCCATTCTGGCCTCCACCACCAAACAGGAGATCTTCGGCAAATGCTTCGCCGCGGCGGGCATGGCCGAGAGCTTCGCGATCTTCGCGCTGGTGGCCGGCATCGTCATGGCTGGCGGTCTGTAGAAATCACATCTTCCTCGGCTAAACGGCCCGCGCCCGGACCTCCGGGGCGGGCCGAAGCCCGGGATCGGCACTTGCCCGCGGGACGAGGTGGACCATGGCGGTGGTGAGCATCTCCCGGCAATACGGGGCCGGAGGTCAGGTGATCGGTGAAATGGTGGCCCAGCGCCTGGGTTACCGCCTGGTCAACCGGACGATCTTGACCGAAGTGGCGAAGAAGGCCGGGGTCAGCCTTCACTCGGTGGAAGACGCCGAGAAGGAGGCCGGCGGCCTCCTCAGCCGGCTGGTGGCGGAGATGGTCAAGGCCTCTCCCTACGTACGCAACCTGCCCGACTATTCCGCCACCTTCGACGAGGACGACTACCGCGCCTTCCTTCGCCGGGTCATTTCCGAGATGGCCGCCCAGGGCTCCCTGGTCATCATTGGCCGGGGCTCCCAGTTCGTCCTGCAAAACCACCCCACCACGGTGCGGGTGATGCTGGTGGCCCAGGAGGAGGACCGCATCGCGCGGCTGATGAGCCACTACAAGCTGGATCGCGAGCGGGCAGAGCATGTGGCGCGGCGCGAAGAGAAAAAGCGCATCGCCTTCCTCAAGGCGTTCAATTCCCACGATCCAGACAACCCCGCGCTCTACCACCTGGTCTTGAACACCAGCCTGGTGAAACTGGAACTAGCCGCCGACCTCATCGCGCAATTGGCCAGGGCCCAGGGCTGACCGGTCGCGGCCGCCGTCTGGACCATCGGCGGCGGTCGCGGTATCATGGCCGGAATGGCGGGCCGGATCCCGCCGCGTGCTCGCGCACATCCGGCACCGGAGGCCGTGGGTGACCCTGCGCACCAAACTACTCCTGGCTCAGCTACCCCTGTTGTTGGCGGTGTTGGCGGTGGGTCTGCTGGGGGTTGGCACCATCGCCAACCTCAGTCAGCGCTCCGAGCGCATCGCCAAAGAGAACTACTCCAGCCTGCGCGCCGCCTATGAGATGAACTCCGCCCTGGAGCGTCTCCACGACGCGGCCGCCACCGCCCTGCTCAGTGGGCACTACACCACGCCCGAGCATTTCTCGGAATTCAAGCTCGCCTTCGAGAAAGGGCTGCACCAGCAGCGGGAGAGCTCGGTGGAGGCCGGTGAACTGGAGGCCACCAGCGAGGTCCAACGGGCCTGGACCGACTACCTGGATGCCTTGCAGGCCTTGGAGCGGGCCGGACAAGGCGTCCAGTCCCGCGAGATTTACTTCCACCAGCTGATGCCCAGCCTGTCCAGGGTGCAGAAGTTTGTCGATCATATCGTGACCATCAACCAGAGCGCGATGATCCAAAAGGGCGAGCATGCCTCGGCCCGGGCCATGGATTTCCGCACCACCGCCCTGGCCGTCAGCCTGGGAGCCCTGTTGGTGGGCCTATTGGTCAGCCTGGCCATCACCAGCCGGCTGTTGCAACCCATGGCCATGCTGGGACGGGCGGTGCAACGCATCGGCGGCGGTGATTTCGAGGCCAGGGTCAGTGTGGGCGGCCGCGACGAGGTGACCCGCCTGGCCGGGGAAATCAACCTGATGGCCCATCGCCTGCGCCAATATCGCCAAAGCTCGCTGAGCGAGCTGCTCTTGGCCCAGCAGGCCAGCCAGGCGGCCATCGACAGCCTGCCGGATCCGGTGTTGGTTTTTGATCTAGCGGGTAAAATCAGGCACTTCAACCATGAATCGCTGAACTTGGTGGTGCCGGAGCCCCTTGGTCAAACACCCCTGGGTTGGCGGGTGCGCGATCCCGGCCTGGAGGCGCACCTGGCTCCCTTGCTGCAACAGGTGATATCTGGTCAGGGCCCCCACCATCCCTCGGGTTTCGAGGAGGCGATCAAGCTGGATTTCGGAGACGGCGACCGTTATCTGTTGCCCCGGGCCACCCCGGTGCGCGACGCCGCTGACTCGGTCAAGGGGGTGACGGTGGTGCTGCAGGATGTCACCCGCTTGCGGCTTTTCGATCAGCTCAAGAGCGACATGGTGGCCACCGTGGCCCACGAGTTCCGAACCCCGTTGACCTCGCTGCGCATGGCCATCTACCTGCTCCTGGAGCAGGTGCCGGGGCCGCTGGCGGACAAGCAACGGGAGTTGTTGGAGGCGGCGCGCAACGACTGTGAACGAGTGCAGGCCATGGTCGACGACCTGCTGGACCTGTCGCGCATCAGCGACCAGGGGGTGCAACTGCGTCGCCAGCCGGTGCCGGCCGGGGAGATGATCGCCTACGCCCTGGAGCAGCACCGCCTGGCCGCGGACAACAAGGGCCTGCGTCTCATCGCCCCGGGGATTGATTGTCAAGCCCTGGTCCTGGCCGACCAGGACCGGGTCAACCTGGTCTTTTCCAACCTGCTGGCCAACGCCATCCGCCACACCCCCGCCGGTGGCGAGGTGCGCCTTTTTGCCCAGAGCGAAGGCGGGTGGGTGCGATTCGAGGTGTCCGATAGTGGCGAAGGCATCCCGGTGGAGCACCAGGAGGCCATCTTCCGCAAGTTTCACGGGGTGCCGGGCGCCAAGCCCAAGGGCTCTGGCCTGGGCCTGTTCATCGCCCGCCAGGCGGTGCGCAGCCATGGCGGCGAATTGGGGGTCGAGAGCCGGCCGGGCCAGGGCAGCCGCTTCTGGTTCACCCTGCCCCAGGCCACGGCCTAATCCGTCTTTTCCTGTTCCTGCACCTTGCGTTTACGCCGCCGCCAAAGGGTGGAGGCGTCCACCCCCAGGATGTGGGCCGCCTCCTGCAGCGTGGCGGTGCGGGCGGTGACCCGCCGGATGTGCTCCTCCTCCACCTGCTCCAGGCTGAAGTTGCCGCCCAACTGCGGAGTGATGCCATCCCCCGCCCCGGCCGCCACCCGGTCCGGGAAGTCCCCGGGTTCCAGGGCGTCGGCGGTGGAAAGCACCATGGCCCGTTCCACCGCGTTGCGCAGCTCGCGGATGTTGCCCGGCCAGGGATAGGACAAGAGATTGCGTTGGGCCTCCTCGGAAAGGCGGGGTTGGCCCTGGCGGCTGCCACGGGCGAAAAAGTCGATGAAATGGCGGGCCAGGGGGAGGATGTCCTCTGGCCGTTTGCGCAGGGCGGGCAGGGTGACCTCCACCACGCTCAGGCGGTAGTAGAGATCCTCGCGAAAACGGCCGGCCTTGATGTCCGATTCCAGGTCGCGGTTGGTGGCCGCCACCACCCGCACGTCGGCGCTGCGGGTGAGGTTCTCCCCCACCCGCTCGAATTCCTTGCCCTGCAGGAAACGCAACAACTTGGCCTGGAGGCTGCCTGGTATCTCGCCGATCTCGTCCAGGAACAGGGTCCCGCCCTCGGCGGCCTCCACCCGGCCGGGCTTGTCTTTCAGAGCGCCGGTGAAGGCCCCTCGGGCGTGACCGAAGAGCTCGCTGGCCAATAGATCTTCGCTCAAGGTGGGGCAGTTGACGGCCACGAAGGGACGCGCCGCCCGCCGACTGCGGGCGTGCAGGCCCCGGGCCAGAACCTCCTTGCCGGTGCCACTCTCCCCGCGCAAAAGGACCGGCGCGTCGGACACCGCCGCCCGCCAGACCACCTCCAGCACCTGCTTCATGATGGGAGAGCCGGTTTCCAACAGGGCCTCGGGCACCACCTGGCTCAGGCGCTCCTCCAACTCGCGGGTGCGGCTGACCAGTTGGCGGCGTTGGCCCACCATCTCCAGGACATGGCGGATCTGAGCCGGGGTGAAGGGCTTGGGCAGGTAATCCTGGGCCCCCAGCTTCACCGCCTCCACCGCGGTGTCGAAGGTGGCGTAGGCGGTGATGACCACCACCGAGAGCTCCGGGCGCTCGCTCAGGATGCGGGGCAGCAGCTCCAGGCCGTTTTCCTCGCCCAGGCGCAGGTCGAGGAAAACCAGGTCCAAAGGATTGCGCCGCAGAATGGCCAGGGCCTCCTCGCTGTTGCGGGCGCTGCTGACCCGGGCTCCGGCCGATTCCAGGGTCATGGTCAAGGTGGTGCGGATGTTTTGCTCGTCATCCACCACCAGCACCCGCATGCCCTGGGTGTCGGCGCCACGGCTGATGGCCAGTTGAGGATCACGCTCCATCAAACCACCGCTCCCAAGGATGCGCCCGGCGCGGCCCGGGCAGGACGAATTCTAGACCAAGGCTGGCTCGGCGTCCACGCGCCTGGCGGCCCGCCTGGCGGGTGTCGGCCGGGAGTCATCGGCGAAACTGAGTCAATAATAGCATCTTTGGTGCCAACACCAGACAGGGCCCGGCCAAGGCCGCCCTGCCGTTGGAGCTTCCGCGCAAGGTGGCATGAATACTGCCATCCCGCCGAGTGGTCATCCGGGGCGAGCTTGCAGGAAAACCGGGGCCGGGAAGGGTCTGATTGCAAAATGCAAGCAGGGCGGGCCTGGCCAGGGGAAGCGCCCCCGAGCTATCCCGGTGTTCCTCCGCGGAATTTGGCGCTTAGATTCCGGGTGCGGCGGGCCGCCGCTGGTTGGCATCCCTTTGGCTTCATGGTTCGACAGCG
>JAIUYB010000009.1 GCA_020216625.1 Desulfarculus sp. | reverse complement strand
AAGGCCCTGCAGGACCAGCAATGCCGTCGCCTGGGTGGCACCCGCGACGTGAAGCTCAACCTGCGCATCCTGGCCGCCACCAATCGTCGTCTGCGAGAGCTGGTGGCGGCGGGCCAGTTCCGGGAGGACCTGTTCTACCGCCTCTACGTGGTGCCCATCGAGGTGCCGCCCCTGCGCGAGCGGCGGGAGGACATCCTGCCCCTGGCCCTGATGTTCCTTGGCCAGTTCAACCAGAAGTACGGCGTCAGCCGCACCCTGGGCCATGAGCTGTTGCGGGTGCTGGAGGGCCACGCCTGGCCGGGCAACGTGCGCGAGCTGCGCAACCTGGTGGAGCGCCTGGTGGTGACCGCCGACAGCGACCACCTGGAGCCACGCCATCTACCCGGCAACCTGCGTCCGGCCGGCCCCGACCCAGGCCCGGAGCCCGGTTTCACGCCCGGCAGCATGGACCGGGGGGGCCTGAATCTGAAACAGGCCAAGGAGGACCTGGAGCGGCGGCTGATCGCCCAAGCCCTGGGCCAGAGCGCCAACACCCGCGAGGCGGCGGCGCTATTGGGGGTGGACCACTCCACGGTGGTGCGCAAGGCCCAGCGCTACGGTCTGTCGGTGGCGGGAGACGGGTAGCGGGGTAGGCGGGCGCGCTGGGACAGGCCGAGCGGGTTCTCGTCGGGGGTGGCGCAATAAACCAAGCCCGCCCGTCGGGCGCGCGGTCGCCCTGGGCCGATGGCCGGTGCTCAGAGGCAATCCTGCTGGCCCTGGGTGGCCACCGCCTCGTCGATGTCGGCCTCGTTGACTCCCAGGAGGTGGAGCAGGTTGGTGAGCCCGCCTCGGCCCAGGGAGGCGTGGGCGGCGTCGTGCAGGCGGCGCTTGGCGTTGAAGGCGATGCCCAGGCCGGCCTGACCCAGCATCAGGGCGTCGTTGGCGCCGTCGCCCACCGCGACAACCTGGTCCATCAGGATGCCCCGGCGGCAGGCCACCTGGCTGATAATCCGCGCCTTGCCGGCGGCGTCGATGATCTCGCCGGCCACCCGGCCGGTGAGCTTGCCGGCGCGCACCTCCAGGCGGTTGGCGTGGGCGTGGTGCAGGCCCAGGCGCTCCTTGACCGCCTGGGCGAAGAAGTCAAACCCGCCAGTGACCACCCCCAGCTCCAGGCCCAGCCATTTTAGGGTGGTGATGACCTCCTCCACGCCGGGGGAAAGCACCAGGTTGTCACGGATCTCGGCCAACTCGGCCAGACTCAGACCCTTCAGCAGGGCGACGCGTTGGATCAGCGACTCCTCGAAGTCGAACTCTCCGCGCATGGCCTTTTCGGTGATGCGGGCCACCTCGCGGCCCACGCCCTTTTTCTTGGCCATCTCGTCGATGATCTCCAGGTCCACCAGGGTGGAGTCGAGATCGAAGAAGATCAGGCGCTTGTTCTTGCGATGGGCGCTCTGGCTCTGCAAGGCCAGGTCGAAGCCCAGCTCGCGGCTGGTGAGCATCAGGCGTTTCTTGACCCGGCCCATCTCGGCTCCGTCCGGATCGAGGAGCAGTTCCATGGCCAGGGAGCCGGCATGGTCAATGGCGCGGATCATCTCGATGTTGACGCCCTCCTCGCCCAGGACTCGGCTCAGGGCGGCCAGGCCGGCGGTGCCGCCGAAGTGGGTGAGAAGGTAGAGATTGCGGTGGTTGTGGCCGTTGGCCTCCCGGGGGGTGTAGAGGCGGAAGTTGACGGTGAGCCCCAGGCGGTTGCCCTCGAACAAGAGATCCTTGATCACGCTGTCCTGACCGCCCTGGCTGGCGGCGTCCAGCTCCAGGAGCAGGTATAGCCCCAGCAGGTCCTTGAGCGAAGCCTGCTCGATGTCCTTGATCTCCACCTTGTGCTCCAGGAGCACCCGGGTGAAGGCGGCGGTGATCCCTGGCCGGTCTTGGCCGGAGACGGTGACCATGAGCAGGTGTTTTTCGGCGGCCATGGCGCTTCCGGATTTGGGGGTGATGCCTGGCCCCATGTTACGTCGACCGGGGTCGGGAGGCAACTGGTTGGCGGGATAGGGGTAAATAGGAAAGGCGGCAGGGATGGATTTCGGAAGATTGCTTCAGCGCCATGGCTTCTCGCAATGACGGCTATTGCCGAGATGGGCAGAGAAAGGGGAGATCGCCACGACGCCGGGCGGCGCCTCGCGCGGACGATTGAAGAACAGACCCCGGGGCGGGTTGAACGACCGAAGCCGGTTCGGGTCAAACCGTCACTCCCACCCCTCGGGGAAATGGCGCGGCCATTTCCCTGGCCTTTTTCGGAGGGAGTGGGGGGAGACCATTTTTGCGCGGCAAAAAGGGCCCCCCGCTCTCCTCTTATGCGGCGGGTTGGCTGGGGCGGGGGGCCTTCTTCTGCTCGACCCGGCTCATTTCCTCGGAACGGATCTCGCGCCGCAGCAGTTTGCCGACCTTGGACTTGGGCAGCATGTCGCGGAACTCGATGTACTGGGGAAGCTTGTAGTCGATGAGCCGTCCCTTGCAGAAGGAGATGAGGTCGTAGCCGGTGACGCCCTTGCTGTCCTTCTTGAGCACCACGAAGGCCTTGATGCGCTCGCCCACCTTGGCGTCGGGCACGCCCACCACGCAGGATTCGATCACGGCGGGGTGCTCCTGGAGCACCGCCTCGATCTCCGAGGCGCTGACCCGGTAGCCTTTGTGCTTGATGGTGTCCACGGTGCGGTCGACGAAATACATGAAGTCGTCCTCATCGCGGGCCACCACGTCGGCGGTGCGGTAATAGCGTCGGCCGTCGATGTCCACGAAGGAGCTGGCGGTCTCCTCGGGCTTGTTCCAGTAGGCCGACACCATGGGATCGGCGCTGACCAGGAGTTCGCCGGGCTTGCCCAAGGGCATCTCGATCATGGAGGCGGGGTCCACCACCCGGATGACCTTGCTGGCCAGCTTGCGGCCCATGGCCCCCACCGGCATCTGGTCCTCGGGCAGGGTCATGCACACACCGCCCACGGTCTCGGTGGAGCCATAACCCACGTAGATGGGCCGGCCGAAGCGCTCCTGCCAGCGGCGGCCCACCTCCAGGGGTAGCACGTCGCCGCCGCTGAAGCAGTAGAGCAGGGATGAAAGGTCGTAGTTGTCCAGGCGGTCGTGCTCCAGGATCATGCGGTACAGGGCCGGCACCCCGATCAGGGTGCGCACGCCGTAGCGCTCCACGGCGTCGAACATGGCGTCCAGGTTGACCCTGGGTTGCAGGACCAGGGTGCCGCCATAGGTGAACAGGGTGCCCAGGCCGCAGGTCTGGCCCAGAACGTGGAACATGGGGGCCGAGCCCAGGAGCACGTTTTCCTCGGGCGGAAACAGGCTCCGGCTGACCCCGAGCTGCTCGTGGGCGGCGTTGATGAGCATGCGGTGGGTGATGGGCACGCCCTTGGGGTGGCGGGTGGTGCCGCCAGTGTAGAGGATCTCGGCCACGGCGTCGGGGTCGGCCCCGGCCTGGCTGGGCGGGGCCTGGCCAGCGCCGTCGGCCAGGAGCTTTCGCAGGGTGATGGTGTGCTCGGCCCGGCCGGCTTTGCCGGTGGGCACCACGTCCAGCATCCAGCCGAAAAAGCGCTTCCAGGCCGGCAACAGGTCCACCAAACCGCTGACCACGATGCGTTTCAGGCCTGACTTGGCCATGGCCTGGGTGACGTAGCCGTAGTTGCGGTCCTGGCAGATCACGGCCGCGGCCTCGGTGTCATTGGCCACGTAGGCCAGATCCTCGGCGGTGTAGATGGGGGTGATGGGCGCGGCCACGGCCCCGGCCTTGAGCACTCCTAGCCAGGCCACCAGCCACTGCACCGAGTTGGGGAGATAGAGCACCACCCGCTGGCCGGGCTGGACCCCGGCCTGGACGAGGCCCGCGGCCATGGCGTCGCTCAGATCCTTGAGGCGGGCGTAGCTATAGGTGGTTCCCAGATAGATCACCGCGGCTTTGTCCGGCTGACGGGCCGCGATGGCGTCGAAGGCCGCGGGGATGGTCAGGTTGTTTTCCATGCCGCCCCTCAGACGCCGAAGTAGGCGCTTTTGATTTCAGGGTTGTCCATGAGCTGCGCGCCGGTGCCGGTCATGGTGAGCATGCCGTTCTCGATCACGTAGCCGTGATCGATCATGGGCAGGACCGGCCTGGCGAACTGCTCGGCGATGACGATGGTGGCCCCGGTCTGGCGGCGGACGTTCTTGATGGCCCCCACCACCACCTGCTGCATGGCCGGCGACAGGCCCAGCAAGGGCTCGTCCAGGAGCAGCAGGCGGGGGCCCACCACCAGGGCCATGCCGATGGCCAGCATCTGCTGCTCGCCGCCGGATAGGAACCCGGCCTTGCGCCGCCGCCAGCGCACCAGGTTGGGGAACAGGTCGAAGGTCAGGTCGGTGGCCCGCTTCACCTGCTCCTTGGAACCGAGGTGGCCGGCGATGAGCAGGTTCTCCAGCACGGTGCTGTCGGGGAAGACCGGATGGCGCTCGCGGCAGAGCACCAGGCCCAGGCGCACCCGCTCGTAGGCCGGCATCAGGCTGATGTCCCGGCCCTCGAACTCCACCTTGCCCATGATGGTGATGCGCTCGCCGCCCTTGCGCTTCTCCTTGATCTGCTGATCGAGGATCAGGCCGGAGAGGGTGTTCATCAGGGTGGTCTTGCCGGCGCTGTTGGAGCCGATCACGCCCACCACCTGGCCGGTTTCGACTTTGAGCGAAAGCTCGTTGACCGCCAGGGCGTTCTCGTAGAAGACCATCAACTCGGTGACGGTGAGCACGGTGTTTAGTCCTCCGCCTCGCTGCCCAGATAGGCCTTGCGCACGTCGTCCTGGACCATGACCTCCTCCGGCTCGCCCTCGGCGATCTTTTGGCCGAAGTTGAGCACGATCACCCGGTCGGCGATGCGGAAGAGCTCCTTCAGGCGGTGCTCGACCATGACGATGGTCTTGCCCTGGACCATGAGCTTCTCGATCACCGGCACCAGGCTGGCCACCTCGGCCAGGGACAAGCCGGAGAAGAGCTCGTCCAGGATCAGCACGTCGGGGCGCAAGGCCAGACAGCGGGCCAGCTCCAGGCGCTTAAGGTAGCCGTGGGGCAGCACCGCGGCCTGCTTGTTGATGACCCAGGAGTCGCGCTCGAAGCCGACCTCCTCCAGCAGATCCTTGGCCACCGCGTCGCGGTCGCCATAGGCCCCGCCGGCCAGGCGCTTGACCCGGGGGGAGATCAGGGGAACCACCAGGTTCTTGAAGGCCGGCAGTTGATAGAAGGGCTTGACCATCTGGAAGGTGCGGGCGATGCCCTGCTCGGCGATGCGGTAGGGCGCCCAGCCGGTGATGTCCTGGCCCTGGTAGACGATTTGTCCCGCGTCGGGCTTGACGAAACCGCTCAGGAGGTTGACCAGGGTGGTCTTGCCCGAGCCGTTGGGTCCGATGACGCCCATCAGCTCGTTGCGTTTTAGCGAGAAGCTGACGCCGTCCACGGCCCGCACCCCGCCGAAGCTCTTGGCCAGGTCCCTGACCTCCAGGATCACCTCGGCGCTCATTTGCTCACCTCCGCCCACCGCTCGAACTGGGTGTACTTGCGGCGCAGGAAGTGGAACACGCCCTCGGGCAGGCCCACGGTGAAGACCACCAGCAGCACGGCGTAGATGACGATGCGCAGTCCGCCGAAGCCGCGCAGGAGCTCCGACATCGGCACCAGGATGAAGGCCCCCAGGGCGGGTCCGGCCAGGGTGCCCAGGCCGCCCACCGCCGCCGAGGCGATGGGCAGGATGGAGTAGTCCAGGGCGAAGACCGGCATGCCCACGAACTGGTAGGCGTGGGTCATGAAGGCCCCGGCGAAGGCCCCGGTGGATCCGGCCAGGAACAGGATCTGGGCCTTGTAGCGATAGATGTTCAAGCCGGCGCTCATCACCGCCCGGTCGTTGTCGTTGATGCCCTTGAGCACCAAGCCGTAGTCGCTGGTCATCATCCGGCGGAAGCCGAAGAGCGCGATCCAAAAGGCGGCCATGATCAGAAACAGCTCCAGGCCGTGGCCGGGCAGCGGGGTCAGGCCGCTGATGCCCTCGGTGCCGCCGAAGATTTTGGTGGCCTCGATGATGCGCTCGATCATCAGCGGCAGGATCAGGGTGACCATGGCGAAGTAGATGCCGCGCAGGCGCAGCACCGGCAAAAGCAGCAGGGTGCAGAGCAGGCCCCCGCCCAGCGCCCCCAGGGGGATGGTGACAAAGGGCGTGATGCCGAAATAGTGGTTGAGGATGCCGGCGATGTAGGCTCCCACCCCGAAGAACAGGGCCTGGCCCAGGCAGACCATGCCGGCCTGGGCCAGAAGGTCCCAACTGATCGCCAAAAGCCCGAAGACCATGGTGGACAGCAGCACCCGTTGCCAATACAGCGGGGCGCCGAAGCCCAGGAGCAGCACTAGGATCACCGGCAGGACCCGGGGGGCCAGCAGGTAGGCGAGCTCGCGCCAGGAATTCAGGGCGTAGATGTCCTCGCTGCGCACCTTGATGCCGCGGTCCAGGCGCTCCTTGCGCTGGCGGGCCGGGCTGGGTGCGGTCGGGTTGGTGGCCACGGCCGCCATCAGATGCGTTCCTCCAGTTGTTTGTGGCTGCCGAAGAGCCCCGAGGGGCGCACCAGCAGGATGAGCAGGATGGCCACCAGGCTGACGATCATCATCCAGTGGGTCCCCAGATAGGCGGCGGTCAGGGTCTGGGCCATGCCGATCAGGAAGCTGGCCACGATCACGCCCAGGGTGCTGCCCAGGCCGCCGACGATGCAGACCGCCAGGGCGTTGACCAGCACGTTGTAGCCCTCGTTGACCGCGATGGTGCCCAGGGGCAGGATCACCAGGGCGGCCACGGCCGCGTAGCCCGCGCCGAAGGCCACCGCGATGGTGGCGGTACGCTCGGTGTTGATGCCCAGGGTCAGCGCGGTGTGCTCGTCCTGAGCGATGGCCCGGAAGGCGCGGCCGGTGGTGGTGTAGCGGGTGAATAGCCAGAGGAAGGCGGTGAGAGCCGCGCCCATGGCCACGATCAAGAGTCGCTGGGAGTCGATGACCACCCCCAAGACCGATACTCCGAAGTCGCCGGCGTCGGGCAGGGTGTACTCGAAGCCGATGAAGCCCAGGAAGCGGAACAGCTCCAAGAGGGCCAGGCCCACCCCGAAGGTGGCGATGACCTCGCTGACCACCAAGCCGCGCACCCTAAGCACCACCACCCGATAGAGCAGGCCGGCCAGGACGGCGGTGATCAGCACCGCCAGGGGGGCCGAGACCCAGTAGGGCAGGGAGAGGGTGTTGAGGCCGATCCAGGCCAGGAAGCCGGCGGTGACGTAGAGCGCGCCAAAAGCGAAGTTGGCCACGCCGCTGATGCCGAAGGTGAGGTTGAACCCCAAGGCCACCAGCACCAGAACCACACTGTTGATCAACCCGTAGATCAGGTAGCCCGTGAGCACGATTGCCCCGTTTCAAGACCGAGGTTGGCGGTTGGCCCGGCCCCGCTTGGCCGCGGGGCCGGGAGTGTCTGGCGCTACTTGGCGGACTTCATCCAAGACGGAAGCTGGACCTCGGCGTCGGCCAGGGCCGGCGGGAAGACGATGGTGCGTTCGCCCTTCTCGCCCCATTGGTAGATACAGCCAACGGCGGTGTCCTTGGGGTCCTGGCCGTAGATCACCTGGTTGCCCTCGTTGAACTTGATCCGGCCCATCACGCCCTGGCGATCGGTGGCCTTGATGGCCGCGGCCAACTGGTCCGGATCCAGGCTGCCGGCCTTTTCGATGGCCTCCTTGAGGATGTAGACCGACTCGTAGCTGGGCGCCGGCCCGTGGCCGGACTCCACCGGCTTGCCGTATTTCTTTTTGTAGGCGTCGTAGAAGGCGGTGGCCGGGGCGTACTTGGGCGAGGGGATGTTGCCCAGCTCGAAGATGGCGTTGAGCAGGCCGCCGATCTTGCCCTCAAAGGCGCTCCAGGCCCCCTCGCCGGCCATGGGCGAAATGAAGCCGGTCATCAGGGCGGGCACCTTCTGGCCTTTCCACTGCTTGACCAGGATGCCGCTCTCGGGCATGTCGAAACAGGTGAACAGCACCTGGGCCCCGCCCATCTTGGCCTTCATCAGCACCGGGGCGAAGTCGCTGGCCCCGGTGGGGAACTGGTCGTGGCCCAGGACCTCCCAGCCGTTCTTCTCGAACCAGGCCTTCATGGACCCCGCGGTGCCCCGCGCCCAGAGCACGTCCTGGTTGAGCAGGTATACCTTGGTGAAACCGAACTTCTCCTGCAGGCCCTTCATGGCCCCGATCAACAGGCCAGCCCAGGAGGTGACGTTGATGGAGGTGCGGAAGACGTACTTGTACTTCTCCGGATCCTCCTGAATCTTCTTCTCGGAGACCGGAGTCATGGCGATGCTGCCCAACAAGGGCACCTTGTACTTGGCGATGATGTCCATGCCGGCCAGCAGGGCCTCGGAGCGGAAGGGGCCCACCACGATGGCTTGGGGCTTCTTTTCCAGGATCATCTTCTCGATGCCCAACAGCGCCTCGGGCACCGGGGTGCCGGGCGAGGCGTCGCGGATGTCCATCTCCTCCACGCTGAACATGCGGGGCTGGCCGCCCACCTTCACGCCGCCGGCGGCGTTGATCTCATCCACCGCCAGTTTGACGGCGTTGAGGCTTTCCTTGCCTTCGATCACGCCAAGGGAAGTTGGCACGCCCAGGACAATGGGATCCGCCGCCGCCGCGGGCCTGGCCGCGGCCAAAGTGACTACGGCCAGGGCCGCCAGACAGAGTGTCCGCCAGGTAGGTTTCCTGCCCATGAGCGCCTCCCTTGCTATGGTTTTCGGATGCGGGGGTGAACCCCGCAGGTATCGCGGGGAGCCGGCCGGGAGGTGAGCTGCGCGGCGGTGGATGCAACTGGCCGACCGTTCGTTAGATTTTTTGATAACTCACCGCCGTCCATGGTGTCAATGGCTATTAGCCTAAGTACCTTTTTGCACAATTTTGTTAATGAGTTCGCCGAGGTTAACAGGCCAGAATCCAAGGCTAATCCAGCAACCGTCTCCGCCGTTCGAATCCGGTGGACGGGCGCTTTTCACCTAGCTCGCCTAGAGAACTAAATTCCTGGGAGCCTGCGCAAGGTGGTTGACAAGCGCGAGGGGGACAGCTAAAAATGGTCCAAAATCTAACGATCGTTCGGTAGGTGACGATGCTGACCAAGGGCGAACGGCGCAATCAGGAAATATTTGACACGGCGGCGCATCTGTTCGCCACCCGCGGCTACGCCCGCACTTCGATCCGGGACCTGGCCGAGGCCCTGGGCATGCAGAAAAGCTCGCTCTACCACTACTTCGACTCCAAGGAGGACCTGCTCCACCGGATGCTGGATCAGTTCATGGACCAGGCCCTGGAGCGGATCGAGTCCCTCTGCGGCCAGGACCTGCCGCCCCTGGAGAAACTGGCCGAGTTCATGCGCTTCTACACCCACATCTATGCCGGCGACCGCGATCGGCTAATGCTTTTGGTCAACGATCTCGACTGCCTGACCCCGCAGCGCCGGATGCAGGTGGTGGCCAAGCAACGCCGCTACGTGGCCGTGATCCGCGATATCCTGGCCGAACTGAAAGAGGCCGGCCTCTTGGCCGACCTGCCCTTGCCGGTGCTGGTCTTCGCCTTTTTCGGCATGGTTCATTACACCCCCAAGTGGTACCGGCCCGACGGACCGGTCAGCCCCGAGGAGCTGGGCGAGGTCTTCCGCCAGGTCTTCTGCCACGGGGTGTTGCAAAACGGGGCGTCCAAACCTGGGCCGGAGGGGGCCTGATGCCGGCGCGGGTCCCCTTCTGGAACATCGAGGCCGCCTGGCTGTTCTACCTCCTGACGGCCTTGGCCCTGGCGGTCTTCGGCCTGGGGCTGGCCATCAACCTGGCCCGCTGGCGGCCGGGCTTCACCTGGGGCGGGTTCAGCGCCGCGCGGCTCAAGGCCACCCTGGCCGACGCCCTCCTGGGCCGGCGCATCTGGCGGGGGGACGCCTCCGCCGGCCTGATGCACGCCCTGATCTTATTGGGATTCCTGGGATTATTCCTGGCCACCTGCCTGGTGGCGATCGATCACTACCTGGTTTCCTTCCTCCACGGCCGGCTCTATCTGGTCACCTCGGCCCTGTGGGAGATCTGCGGCCTGGTCCTCATGGCCGGCCTGGTCTGGGCCCTGATCCGGCGCTATCTGCAGCGGGTGCCGCGCTTGGAGCGCCGCCCGGCCGACGCCCTGTTGCCGGCCTGGCTCTTGGCCATCGCGCTCAGCGGCTTCCTGGTGGAGGCGGCCCGCATCGCGGCCAGCGGCGCGGCGTGGGAGCGCTGGTCCTTCCTGGGCTGGGGGCTTTCCGGCCTCTTCGCGCCAGCCAGCGCCGTGGCCGCCCACGCCGTCCTGTGGTGGACCCATGCCGCGCTGAGCCTGGGTCTCATCGCCTGGCTGCCCTTCAGTCGCCTGTTCCACGCCCTGGCCGCGCCGGTCAACCTCTACTTCCAGCAGGAGCCCCATCCCCTGGCCGACCTTTCCCTGGCCCCGGACCAAGTCCGGGAGTTCAGTCACCGCCATTTCCTGACCCTGGACGCCTGCACCCGTTGCGGCCGCTGCGTGGAGGCCTGCCCCAGCGCCCGGGCCGGCGAACCCCTGGCCCCGCGCGGCTTCGTGCGGGACGCCCGGCTCTACACCCGCCTGAAATACAACCTCCTGACCAAGATCCCTTGGTTCCGCCGGCGGTTGCGCCAAGAGCTGACCAGCCGCCCCACCATCGACCCCGAGCAGGCCTGGTACTGCACCACCTGCGCCGCCTGCGTGGAGGTCTGCCCGGTCCAGGCCAGCCCCATCGAGCTGATCCGCCAGGTGCGTTCGGCCCTGGTGGAGCAGGGCTCCACGGTGCCGCCGCTGTTGGCCCAATCCCTGGAGCGCCTGGCCAAGTACCAGAACCCCTGGCTGGCCAAGAAGGGCCAGAAGGCGGCCTGGGCCAAGGGCCTGGACCTGCCGGACCTGGCCAAGGGCGACCCGGCGGAGCTGCTCTACTTCGTGGGTTGCACCACCAGCCTGGACACCCGGGCCCAGGGCCTGGCCCGGGGCCTGACGGCGGTGCTGGCCCACTGCGGGGTGGCGTTCGGCACCCTGGGCAAGGCCGAGCCCTGCTGCGGGGACATCGCCCGCCGGGTGGGGGAGAACGGTCTTTTCGAGGAGCAGCGCGAGGACCTTTCCGGTCTGCTGGCGGATATCGGCGTACGGGAGGTGGTCACCTCCTCGCCCCACTGCCACCGCACCCTGAGCCACGACTACGCCCTGGCCCGCACGCGCGACGGTGTGACAGGCCCCATGCCCTTCCGCGCGCGGCACTACAGCCAAGTCCTGGCCGAGCTGGTGGAGCAGGGCCGGTTGACCTTCCCCACTGGCCTGGCGGTCAGGGCCACCTTCCACGACCCTTGTTACCTGGCCCGCCACAGCCGCGAGGTCCGCGCCCCGCGCCGGGTGCTGGCGGCCATCCCTGGCCTGGAGCTGGTGGAGATGGCCGACCATGGGCGCAACGGGCTCTGCTGCGGGGGCGGCGGAGGCCGGATGTGGCACGAGCTGCCCGGCCAGGGCCATCTGGCCCGGGCGCGGCTGGAGCAGGCCATGGCCACCGGGGCGGCGCTGGTGGTCACCGCCTGTCCGTTGTGTCTGATCATGCTGGAGGATGCGCGCAAGGCCGGCGGTTTCGAGGACCGTCTGGCGGTGCGCGATCTCAACGAGGTGGTTTGCCTGGCCCTGGGCCTGGAAGGAGGCGCCAACCCGTTCTGACCGGCGTCGCTGGGGGA
This sequence comes from Desulfarculus sp., assembly GCA_020216625.1. Lineage (GTDB taxonomy): Bacteria > Desulfobacterota > Desulfarculia > Desulfarculales > Desulfarculaceae > JACRDC01. Next base: position 2,939 of record JAIUYB010000009.1, on the reverse strand, counting down.
CGCCCGCGAATCTTGCCCAAACGATCCGCGAACCGGCATCCGCTCCCGCCACCAGCCCATCGCGGGGCGCGGAGCCAAACCAGGAAGTGATGGCCTCGGTGGGCCCCCGACGCGGGCCTTTTCTCGCCAACAAGGAGGCATGGGCAATGACCGTGGGAGAATTGCTGACGCGGGGCGCGCGAAAATTCCCGCAAAAACCCGCCGTGATCTGCGGCGACAACCGGTTCAGCTATCGCCAGTTCAATCAGCGGGTGAACCAGGTGGCCCAGGCGCTCTTGGCCCGGGGCCTGCGCAAGGGCGACCGCCTGGGGGTGCTGACCGAGAACCGCCACCAGTTCCTGGACCTCTACTTCGTGGCCGCCAAGACCGGGGCCATCTTCTGCCCCTTCAACAACCTGCTGACCGAGCGCGAGACCGAGGACCTGGTGGCCTACGCCGCCCCGCGCTACCTCTTTTTCAGCCAGGCCTGCGCGGACAAGGTGAAGGCCCTGGCCCCCCGCCTGACCGGGCTGGAGGGGCTCTTCTGCTTCCAGGAGATCGGCTGGGAGGGCGCGGAGTCCTACGACGCCCTGCTGGCCTCGGGCGCGCCGGAGGAGCCGGCCTGCCAGGTGGAGCCCTCGGACGTGATGAGCATCTACTTCACCTCCGGCACCACCGGCCAGCCCAAGGGCGCCATGCGCAGCCACCACCACCTGGTCACCACCGCCACCACCGGGGTGATCGAGAACCGCATCGGCTATGACGAGCGGGTGCTGGTGGTGACCCCGATGTACCATGTCTCCTTCGAGGACAACATCGGCCGCTGCTTCCTGGTGCCCAACACCACCGTGATCTATCCCGGCCATTTCGACCCGGCCGGGGTGCTGGCGGTGATGGAGAAGGAGCGCATCACCTGCTGCCTGCTGGTGCCCACCATGATCAACGCCCTGGTGCACTCCCCGGCCATGGAGACCGCCGATCTTTCCAGCCTGCGCCGCATCTTCTACGTGGGCGCGCCGATGCCGGTGGAGCTGCTCAAGAAATCCATCAAGACCTTCGGGCGCTTCGGCTGCGGCTTCTGCCAGCAGTACGGGGCCACCGAGACCGGCCCCCTGTCCACCATCCTGCCGCCCGAGGACCACGTCCTGGACGGGCCTCCGGAGCAGGTCAAGCGCCTGGCCTCGGCCGGCCGGCCGGTGCTGGACTACGAGGTGCGGGTGGTGAACCGGGGCAAGGACACCATGCCCGGCGAGGACGGCGAGATCATCTTGCGCAGCGAGGCCATGATGCAGGGCTATTGGCGGATGCCCGAGGCCACGGCCGAACGCATCCGCGAGGGCTGGCTCTACACCGGCGACATCGGTCATTTCGACGAGGCCGGCTATCTCTACATCATCGACCGCAAGAACGACCTGATCATCAGCGGCGGCAAGAACATCTATCCCCGCGAGGTGGAGGAGGTGCTTTATCAGCACCCGGCGGTGCTGGAGGCCACCGTGGTGGGGGTGCCCGACGACTACTGGGGCGAGGCGGTCAAGGCGGTGGTGGTGCTGCACCACGGGGCCGAAGTCACGGAGAAGGAGATCATCGACTTCTGCGCCAAATACCTGGCCGGCTACAAGAAGCCCAAGACGGTGGAGTTCTGGGAGGACCTGCCCAAGAGCGCGTCCGGCAAGCTGCTCAAGCGCAAGGTGCGCGAGCGCTATTGGGAAGGCCGCGAGCGCAGGATCTAGCGAGACGCCGACTCCGTCCGCCTGCCTGGGCGGGGCCGGGCCATGGCCCAAACTTGGAGGCGAGGCATGGAAATCTTGGTGCTGGCCAAGCAGGTGCCCGAGACGGCCGAGGCCGACCTGGAGATCACCCGGGACGGCGCGGACCTGGAGCGGGATGACCTGGTCTACACCATCAACGAGTGGGACAACTACGCGGTGGAGGAGGCGGTGCGCCTCAAGGAGGCCCACGGCGGCGCGGTCACGGTCCTGACCCTGGGCGACGAGGAGTCCGAGGACGTGCTGCGCCGGGGCCTGGCCATGGGCTGCGACCAGGCCATCCACCTTAATGACGAGACCTTCCTGGGCTCCGATCCGGCCACGGTGGTTCAGGCCATGGTCAAGGCCCTGGGCGGCCGCCGCTTCGATCTGATCCTGTGCGGGGTGCAGAGCGCCGACCAGGGCCAGGGCCAGACCGGGGTGCTGCTGGCCCAGGCCCTGGACCTGCCCTACGCCAGCCTGGCGGTGGGGCTCAAGCTGGTCGAGGGCGGCCTGGTGGTCACCCGCGAGCTGGAGGCCAACACCCTGGAGGAGGTGGCCCTGCCCCTGCCGGCCCTGGTCACGGTGCAGTCGGGCATCAACCAGCCTCGCTATGTCTCCATCATGGGCATCCGCAAGGTGCGCGGCATGGCCATCGAGGCCCACGACGCCGACGGCCTGGACCTGGCTGGCCAGGTGGGACCGGCGGCATCCTGCCTGGCCGCCCGCCGCCTGGCCCTGCCCGAGACCGGGGCCGGGGCCGAAATCCTCTCCGGCGGCCTGGATGCGGTCTGCGCCCGGGCGGCGGGCATCATCCGCGAGAAGGGAGGCCTGAAATGAGCGGCATCCTGGTTATCGCCGAGCACCGCCAGGGCCAACTGCGCGAATCCACCCTGGAGGTCCTGGGCGCGGCCCTGGCCTTGACTCCGGCGGTGGGTGGCGAGGTGGTCACCGCGCTCTTGGCCGACGAACCCGAGGCCCTGGCCGCCCCGCTCCTGAACCGCTCCCCGGGTCTGCGCCTGCTGGCCCACCCCGAGCTGAAGGAATACAATCCCGAGTACTATCTGCCGGCCCTGGCCGACCTCGTGGCCGGGATGGCCCCGGCCCTGGTGCTCCTGCCCCACTCCTCCCAAGGGCTGGACCTGGCCCCGGCCCTGGCCGGCCGCCTGGGTCTGCCCCTGGTCACCGACTGCCTGGGCCTGGACTGGGCCG
>JAIUYB010000467.1 GCA_020216625.1 Desulfarculus sp. | reverse complement strand
AGGGGCGGGCGCGGGGGACGGCGGCGGGCCGGATTCCGGAGCCCCGCCGGCGCCGGCCGGAGCCAGGCCGAGATAGGTCTCCACCCGCTCCAGGCGCTGGCCCAGCTCTCCGCCACCCTGGTTGAGCATCTGGGAGCTCTCGTCGATGCGTCCATTCAAGCGGGCCAGCTCCTGGCGCATGAAGGCCATGTCGGCCACCAGGTTGGCCTGGGGCCCCCGGGTGGTCTCCAGGGTCTGCTGCATCTGGTCCACCCGCTTGGTCAGATCGCGCAGGCGGGCCTGATCGCGGGCCACCTGGGCCTGCAGGGCGTTGAAGTCCTGGGGATCGACGCTGGCGCAGCCGGCGGCCAGGGCGGTGGCGGCGGCCAGGATGACCAGGGTGGTTCTGGGCCAGACTCGGGACATCTGCTCCCCCTCTCGCGGCGGTGGGAAAGCCGGGAAGGGGAGCGCCTCCCCTTCCCGGCTGGTGCGTTGCTACTTGATCACGAAATGGGCGCGGCGGTTGGCGGCATAGGCCTCCTCGGTGTGGCCGGGCATCAAGGGCCGCTCCTTGCCATAGCTGACCGTTTCGATCCGGCTGGGTTCGATGCCCATGGCGGTGAGGTAGGCGGCGGCGGCCTTGGCCCGCTTCTCGCCCAGGGCCAGGTTGTAGCTGGCCGAGCCGCGGTCGTCGCAGTGGCCCTCGATGATGACCATCAGGCTGGGGCGCTGCTGCATGAAGGCGGACTTGTCGTTGAGGATCTGCTTGGCGTCGGGCCGCAGGTCATAGCGGTCGTAGTCGAAGTGGATGTCCTGGTTGACGAACAGGTCGCGCAGTTGGGCCTCGCTGCCCCGGGCCTGGCCCTCGGCCAGTTGGGCCTCGCGCAGGCGCTGCTCGCGCAGGCGGCGCTCCTCCTCGGCCTTGAGCCGGGCCTGCTCCTCGGCGCTCAACTCGCCGGGGCCCACCGCCTTTTTGGAGCAACCCAGGCCGCCCGCCGCCACCAGACCCAGGATCAGGGCCAAGACCAGGGTGTAAATGACGTTCCGTTTCACTTTTCGCCTCCCGGAAATACGTTCAGAATCACCAGTTTCTTAAAACCCATTCTCTCTCACGCTACTTGACGCCGACCACCCCGCGGGGCGACCAGGCCGGGTTGCCGTTCTCTCCCGGCAGGTCGGTCAGCCGCTTGATGGGCTGCCCGTTGGCGGTCATGACGTATATCTGATAACGCCCCGTGGCACGGCTCGCGTAGGCGATTAGCCGCCCGTCTGGCGACCAACTGGGCTCCTCGCCACCGCCGTAGCCGCTGGTGAGGATCTGTTGGTCGCTGCCGTCTGGGCGGATGGTGGCCACCTGGAAGACCCCGCCCACCTCCACCTGGAAGGCGATCCGGTCTCCCCGGGGCGACCACGAGGGGGCGGCGGCGTACTTGTGGCCATAGGTGATGCGACGCACGGCCCCACCGTCCACGTCGCGGATGTAGATCTGGGGCTGCCCGGCCCGGTCGGAGCAGAAGGCCATCTGCCGGCCGTCGGGGCTGAAGCTGGGGGCCACGTCGATGCCCCAGCCATCGGTGAGGTTGGCCCCCAGGTTGCCCACCTGGTCGGAGAGAAAGATGTTGGTCTTGCCGGTGTGGCTGGTGGCCACCGCCAGTTGTCCGTTGCTGCGGAAGGCCGGGGTGAGGTTGACGCCCGGCTTGTTGACGATGACCTGTCCGCCGCCCCCGGCCAGGGCGTGCAAGATGATGGCCGGCCGGCGGTTGACGTAGCAGGAATAGGCCAGCAGGCGGCCGTCCGGCGACCAGGAGGGGAACAGGCAGATGTCGCCCCGGTGGGTGAGCTGGCGGGCCCCGGAACCGTCGAAGTTCATCAGCCAGATCTCCTTGATTCCACCCACCGAGTGGGTGAAGGCGATCTGGGTGGAGAAGACGCTCTTTTCGCCGGTCAAGGCCTCCATCACCTCGTCGGCGAAGCGGTGCATGATGGCCGGCATGTCGCTGGGCAGGCCGTCATAGCGCCGGCCCACCACCAGCTTGCCCTCGGTGACGTCGTAGAGCCGCATCTCCACCGAGAGGGTGGAGGCGGTGGACTCGTAATTGCCGGTGATCAACAGGTCGGCCCCGATGCGCTTCCACTGGCGGGGGTTGACCTCGCCCTGGGCCGGGCCCAGGTAGGTCTTGGGGTCCAGGATGTCAAACAACCCGGTGTAGGTCAGGTCGCCCACCAACACCTGGCGGCCCTGGACGCCCAGCTCGGCCGCGCCGCCGGCCGGCAACAGACCGTAGTTGGGCAAGGCCAACGGGATCTTGCGCGAGCTGGGCTTGGTGATGTCGATGTAGACCCGGGCCTGGGCGGGCTCGGGCGGGGCCAGGCACAGACCCACCATGACCAGCAGCAGCGCGGCGCAAAGTTTCTTCATGCTGTCATCACCCTTCGTGGGGCGGCCACCCCGTCGCCGGTCTCAGCCGCCCAGGTCCTCCACCCTGAAACGCACCCCCACCTCGAAATAGGACTCGCGCATGCCCGCCGGCGGCGGCGGGAAGGGCGCGGCCCGCTCGGTGGCGCGCAGGGCCGATTGATCGTAGCGGGTGTTGCCCGAGCTTTGCTCCAGCCAGGTCTTTTCCAGGCTGCCGTCCTTGCGGATGCGCAAACCCACGATGGCCACCAGACCCCGGGGCTTCTGCACCAGGGCCTCGCTGAGCACCCAGGCCGCCTGGATGCGCGACCACAGCTCGGTCAGGTAGACCTGGTCGCGCACCGAACTGGTGGACCCGCCGCCCCCTCCGGCGGAATAGGCCCCGCCCACCTGATTGGACTTGGTGGCGAATTTCTTCTCCAGCCGGTCCAGGGCGCTGTCCAGGCGCTGCTGCTCGTCGACCTTGGAGCGCAGCTTGGCCAGACTCTTTTCCAGCTCCTTGGAGGCGTCCACCGTCTCCTCGGGCTTGGGCTCGGGCTTGGGGGCCGGTTTCTTGGCCTCGGCCTCCTTGGTGGCGACGGCCTCCTTCTTGGGCTCGGGCTTGGGCTCGGGCTTGGGGGCCGGCT
>JAIUYB010000466.1 GCA_020216625.1 Desulfarculus sp. | reverse complement strand
GGGCGACGCTGGCGCGGGGGCCGGTCGCGGGGCTCCTCCCGCCGGGGCGGCATGGCCGTGCGCCGGCGGGTGGGACGGTAGGGAGCGGCCTGGTCCTCCTTGAACCAGCTGTCCTCGGCCCAGCAGACCGGAATCTTGTCGCCCAGGTACTGCTCCACGTAGGGCAGATGGGTGGCGTACTCGTCGCAGCACAGGGTGATGGCCTTGCCCACCGCCCCGGCCCTGGCCGTGCGCCCCACCCGGTGCACGTAATCCTCGGGGTCGGCCGGCACATCGAAGTTGATGACGTGGCTGACCTCGTCGATGTGCAGGCCCCGGGCGGCCACGTTGGTCGCCACCAGGATCTTCAGCTCGTCGTTCTTGAACCGCTCCATGAGCTGAAGGCGTTTGCGCTGGTCCAGGCTGCCGCTGATGCCCTCGGCCGGCAGTCCGTTGCCCTGCAGCTTGTGGGTCAGCCAGTCCACCGCGTAGCGGGTGTTGACGAAGATCATCACCCGGGTCCAGTCCTCGCGCTGGAGAATGCCCAGCAAGAGGTTGAGCTTCTCGGACTTGGAGCAGTGGTAAAGCTCTTGGGTGACCTGGTCCACGGTGCGGCGCTCGGTGACCACCGCCACCTTCTGGGGCAGGTTCATGTACTCGTAGGTCAGCTCCAGCACCCGATAATTCAGGGTGGCGGAGAAAAGCATGGATTGGCGGTGGTGATAGGGCGGCAGGCGACGCAGGATCCAGCGCAGGTCGGCCACGAAGCCCATGTCGAACAGGCGGTCGGCCTCGTCGATGACCAGGAAACGCATGTCCTTGGGGTTCAAGACCCGCTGCTTCATGTAGTCGATCAGCCGGCCCGGGGTGCCCACCACGATGTCCACGCCCTCGCGCAGGGTGCGGGCCTGCTTGCCGTAGTCCACGCCGCCGAAGATGGCCGCCACCCTGAGGTCGCAGTACTTGCCGATGGCCTCGGCGTCGCTGTGGATCTGAACCGCCAGCTCCCGGGTGGGGGCGATGATCAGGCAGGCGGGGTGGCCGGGCTGACGGGTGGTGTCGCGCACCAGGTGGGCCAGGATGGGCACCAGGAAGGCGGCCGTCTTGCCGGTGCCGGTCTGGGCCTCGCCGGCCACGTCGCGGCCGGCCAGACCCAGGGGGATGGCCTGCTCCTGGATGGGGGTGCAGTAGAAGTAGCCCGCTTCCTGGAGCCCCCGCAAGAGGGGCTCGGGCAGGTCGAACTCGGCGAAGGGCTTGCCCGACGCCAAGGGGGCCGATGGATCCGCCGCCGGGGCCGCAGGGGTTTCGGTGTTGCTTATGTCATTCATACCGAAGCAATATACCTTCCGCCCCCCGCCCCGGCAACCTGGCTAAGGCATCAGGCGACTGTGCTGGCGCGCCGGGGAGCGGCGGACCTGGCAGAACTCGCCGTTAAGGCAATCAAAGGCCGCCGAGGTGTAGACCAGCTCGCCGTCCAGGAAATAAATCCAATGTGCTTTGGCCTGGGCGTTGGTCCAGGCGATCTCGGCCAGGCCCAGGGTGGCCACGCCGGTCACGAAGCGAGGGATGGCCTCGCTGGGGCAAAGCGGCGTGTCGGGCACCATCTCGTACTGCCAGACCTCGTAGTAGTCGTCATGCCCCTTGAACTTGACCTGCTTGACCTCCTCGGGCTTGCCCAGGATCTGCTCGACCTGGGGCTGTTTCATGCCGACCTGCAGCTTGGCCATCTGGTCCTTGGCACTGGCCGCGCAACCGGCCGCCCAGATCATGGCGAAAGCCAACGCCAACATGCCTAACCGGCGGGACATGTCTTCCTCTCCCACAGTGGGTGTTGTTGAGCCAAAAACCCGCCGGCCTTGCTCAAGCCGGCGCGCACCGCGATTAACTCGGCCGCGATGCTGATGGCGATCTCGGCCGGGGTATCGGCGCCGATGTCCAGGCCGATGGGCGCGTGCACCCGCTCCAAATCGGCCTGGCTGAAGCCCTCCTCCAGCAGGGCCTGGTAGATCAGCGCCCGCTTGCGGAGCGATCCGATCATGCCCAGGTAGGCCAGGGGCCGGGACAGGGCCTGGGCCAGGACCTCCTTGTCGTTGAGATGCCCCCGGGTCACGATGACCACATAGGCTTGGGGCCCCAGTTCCAGACCCTCCAGGGTCTGTTCCGCGGGGCGCACCAAGAGGCGGTCCGCCTGGGGAAAACGCTCGGGGTTGCAGAACTCGGGGCGATCATCCACCACCACCAGTCCGAAACCCACCAGCTTGACCAGGGGCGCCAGGTACAAGGAGATGTGGCCTCCACCGCATAAATATACCACCGGTTGACCACCCAGGGGTTGCAAAAATAGGACCTCCGGCTGGCCGTCCACCTGGAAAATCCCGGCCGCGCCCTGGTCCAGGGCCAGGTTCAACACCGGCTCCCAGGCCGCGTCGGGCAAAACATCCCCCATCCCCTGGCCGGGCCGCCAAAGACCCTTGCGACCGGCCACCGCGCCCTTGGCGTCGGGGTCCAGCCGGGTCCAGAGCAGGCCCGGGGCCGATTCCTCCTCGCCGGCCAACCCCTGGACCAGCTCCAAGGCGGCGGGATCGTCGGCGGCCAGTGGCTCCAGGAAAACCTGCACCGTCCCGCCGCAGATCATCTCCATCTCCGCCGCCTCGCGCCCGGTGAGGCTGAAGTCCATGAAGGCGGTGCGCCCCCGGTCCAGCACCCGGGCCGCCATGGCCATGACCTCGGCCTCCAGGCGGCCGCCGCCAATGGAGCCGATGATGCCTCCCCGGCGGTCCACCGCGAAGACGGTGCCCAACGGCCGGGGGGCCGACCCGCTCTGGCGCACGATGGTGGCCAGGCATAAGGAGCGGTCCCCGGCCAACTCCCGGGCCGCCTGCCGCCAGAATTCTTTTAGGTGGCTCATGTTGTCAACTACTCAAGGGCGGGGCAAGACGAGGAAGCATGGTCTAGGACTTGGCCGTCGCGCGGCGGCGGGCCACCAGCACCGAGCAGGGCGCGCGGCGCACCGCTCGGGCCGCCACCGAGCCGAAAAAGACCT
>JAIUYB010000465.1 GCA_020216625.1 Desulfarculus sp. | reverse complement strand
CTTTCCACCCACCCCCCGTCGCGATGCGCGTAGCGCATCGCGGGACTTTTTAGGAGGGGGCGTGGGGGAACCCTTTTTCGGCACGAAAAAGGGTTCCCCCACTCGCTTCTCTTAAATCGTGCTCGGGGCGCGGTATTCGCCGAAGACGCCGCGCAGGGTGTCGCAGATTTCGCCCAGGGTGGCGTAGGCCCGGACGCAGGTCAGGAAATGGGGCATCAGGTTGGCGTCGTCCTGGGCGGCGGCTTTCAGGGCGGCCAGGCCCTGGTTCACGGCGGCCTGGTCGCGCCCAGCGCGCAGCTTGGCCAGGGCGGAGGCTTGGTCCTCGCGCACCTGGGGATCCACCCGCAGAAGCTTGCCGGTGAACTGCTCCTTGGTGACGAACTTGTTCATGCCCACCACCACCCGGGCGCCGCTTTCGATGGCCTTCTGGTAGTCGTAGGCCGATTGCTGGATCTCGCGCTGGACGAAGCCGCGCTCGATGGCCTCGGGCGCTCCCCCCAGCTCGTCGATCTTCTTGATGTATTCCTCGGCCTGGCGCTCGATCTCGTCGGTGAGATGCTCCACGTAATAGCTGCCGGCCAGGGGGTCGATGGTGTCGCCCACGCCGGTCTCATAGGCGATGAGCTGCTGGGTGCGCAGGGCGATGGTGACCGCCTCGGTGGTGGGCAGGGAGAGCGCCTCGTCCATGGAGTTGGTGTGCAGGCTCTGGGTGCCGCCCAGCACCGCGCTCATGGCCTGGAAGGCCACCCGCACGATGTTGTTGGTCGGCTGCTGCGCGGTGAGGCTGCAACCGGCGGTCTGGGTGTGGAAGCGCACCATCAGGCTTTTGGGGTCCTTGGCCCCGAAGCGCTCCTTCATCAGCCGGGCCCAGAGCCGGCGGGCGGCGCGGTACTTGGCCACTTCCTCCAAAAAGTCCAGGTGGGCATTGAAGAAGAAGGACAGGCGCGGGCCAAAGGCGTCCACGTCCAGGCCGGCCTCCACCGCCGCCTTGACGTAGGCCAGGCCGTTGGCCAGGGTGAAGGCGACTTCCTGAACGGCGGTGCTGCCGGCCTCGCGGATGTGGTAGCCGCTGATGCTGATGGTGTTCCACTGGGGCACGTCCGAGGCGCAGTAGGCGAAGATGTTGGTGATGATGCGCATGGACGGCTTGGGCGGGAAGATGTAGGTGCCGCGGCTGGAGTATTCCTTGAGGATGTCGTTCTGGATGGTGCCGCGCAGCTGGTCGGGCTTGACGCCCTGCTTCTCGGCCACCGCGATGTACATGGCCAGCAGGATGCCGGCCGGGGCGTTGATGGTCATGGAGGTGGAGACCTTGTCCAGCGGGATCTGGTCGAAGAGGATCTCCATGTCCTTGAGCGAGCTGATGGACACGCCCACCTTGCCCACCTCGCCCCGGGCCATGTCGTGGTCGGCGTCATAGCCGATCTGGGTGGGCAGGTCGAAGGCCACCGAGAGCCCGGTCTGGCCCTGCTCCAGCAGATAGCGATAGCGCCGGTTGGATTCGGCGGCGGAGGCGAAGCCGGCGTACTGGCGCATGGTCCAGAACCGGCCGCGATACATGGTGGGCTGCACCCCCCGGGTGAAGGGGTACTCTCCGGGCAGGCCCAGTTTGGCGGCGTAGTCCTCGCCCGGGTTCTCCGGCAGGTAGAGACGGTCCACCGGCAGCCCGCTGATGGTGGTGAACTGGGGTTTGCGCTCCGGGTGCTTGGCCGCCAGCTTGTCCACCTTGGCCTGCCAGGCCTTGAGCTTTTCCGCGAAATCGCTCATCGGTCCCTCCTTGCTCCCCTGGGGCGGGGAGCGGGTCGGCTTTGGTTGGGGGTGGGCCGGTCTACAAGGGAACGTTGCCGTGACGACGCACCGGGCGGAAGGTGCGCTTGTTCTTGAGGGCCGTCAGGGCCCGGATGACCTTGCGCCGGGTGTCCTGGGGCTCGATGATCTCGTCGATGTAGCCCAGCTCGGCCGCGCGGTAGGGGCTGGCGATGCGGGCCCGGTACTGGTCCACCAGCTCCAGGTAGGCCGCCTGCTTGTCCTCGGCCTGGTCGATCTCCTTGCGGAAGATGATGTTGACCGCGCCCTCGGGACCCATCACCGCGATCTCGGCGGTGGGGTAGGCGAAGTTCACGTCCGCGCCGTGGTGCTTGGAGCCCATCACGTCGTAGGCCCCGCCATAGGCCTTGCGGGTGATGACCGTGATCAGGGGCACCGTGGCCTCGCAGTAGGCGTAGATGACCTTGGAGCCGTGGGTGATGATGCCGCCGTACTCTTGCTGGATGCCGGGCAGGAAGCCGGGCACGTCCACGAAGGTGACCACCGGGATGTTGAAGGCGTCGCAGAAGCGCACGAAGCGGGCGCACTTGCGGCTGGCGTCGATGTCCAGGCAACCGGCCAGGAACATGGGATTGTTGGCCACGACGCCCACCACCATGCCGCCCATGCGGGCGAAGGCGGTGATCATGTTTTTGGCGAAGTGCTTGGCCACCTCGAAGAAGCTGCCGGTGTCCACCACCGTCTTGATCAGCTTCTTCATGTCGTAGGGGGCCTTGGAGTTGTCGGGGATGAACTCGTTGAGCTCGGGGTTGGTGCGCTCGGCGCTGTCGGCGGAGAGCTTCTCCGGCGGGCGCTGCTCCCAGTTGGAGGGCAGGTAGCCCAGGAGCTTGCGGATGTCGGCCAGACACTCCTGATCGTTCTTGGCGATGAACTGGGCCACGCCGGAGCGCTGGTTGTGGACCTTGGCCCCGCCCAGGGTCTCGCTGGTGACCTCCTCGCCGGTCACGGTCTTGATGACCTGGGGGCCGGTGATGTGCATGTAGCTGGTCTGATCGACCATGAAGATGAAGTCGGTGATGGCCGGCGAATAGACCGCGCCTCCGGCGCAGGGGCCCATGATGGCGCTGATCTGGGGCACCACGCCGCTGCTGAGCACGTTGCGCCGGAAAATCTCGCCATAGGAGCCCAGGGAGATGACGCCCTCCTGGATGCGCGCGCCGCCGGAGTCGTTGAGGCCGATCACCGGGGCGCCGGCCTT
>JAIUYB010000464.1 GCA_020216625.1 Desulfarculus sp. | reverse complement strand
CCCCACCACCTGGGCCACGTCCTTGTAGGCTTCGGGCATCTCCTCGGCCAGGGTGGCCTGGCTTTGGGCCCGGACCTGGATGCCTTGCGCGGCCAGCTCCTGGACCAGGCGGCGGCCGGCGGCCTGCTTCTTGGCCTGGGTGCGGCTAAGCTGGCGGCCGGCGCCGTGGGCGCTGCTGGCGAAGGTCTCCTCCTCGGCCCGGCTGGACCCTATGAGAACATAGCTGGCCCGACCCATGTCCCCCGGCACCAGGACCGGCTGACCCACGGCCTGGTACCGGGCTGGCAGGTCGGGGTGGGCCGGGCCCAGGGCCCGGGTGGCCCCCTTGCGGTGGACCCAGAGTGGCCGCCGCCGGCCGGCCACCTGGTGGGTCTCCAGCTTCACCACGTTGTGGGCCACGTCGTAGACCAGGCCCAGACCCAGGGCCGCCGGACCCAGGCCCAGGGTGCGCATGGCGATCTCCCGCACCTGGTGGGCCAATAGCTGGCGGTTGCAGAAGGCGAAGTTGGCCGCGGCGGCCATGGCCGAGAGGTAGGCCAGGCCATTGGGAGAATCAGGGCGGGCCGCCACCAGTTGGCGGTCCTTGGGGTGCAGGGCCTGGGTGTCCTGGGCCAACAAACGCAGGTAGTCATCGCAGACCTGGTGGCCCAGCCCCCGGGAGCCAGAGTGGATCCAGACCACCAACTGCCCTGTCTCCAACCCAAAGGCCGCCGCCGCCGGCGGGTCGTAGATCCGCTCCACCCGGCCCAGCTCCACGAAATGGTTGCCCGCCCCCAGGCTGCCGGCCTGGCCGTGACCCCGCTGCCGGGCCCGGGCGCTGACCGCGTCGGGATCGGCCCCGGCGAAATCGCCCTCGGACTCGCAGAAGGTCAGATCCTCCAGGGTGCCGAATCCCTGGCCCACCGCCCAGGAGGCCCCCCGCATCAGGATGCGGTCCAGCTCGTCCTGGTCCAGGCGGTGGCCTCCGCCCTGGCCCACCCCGGCCGGAACGCCCGCGGCCAAGGCGTCGGCCAGGGTCGCGATCCGCTTGGGACCCAGGTCGTCGACCATGAGCTTGCTACGCAACAGCCGCACGCCGCAGTTGATGTCATAACCCACTCCGCCCGGACAGATGACCCCCTCGCCGGGGTCGAAGGCCGCCACCCCGCCGATGGGGAAACCATAGCCCTGGTGGGCGTCGGGCATGGCCAGGGCCGGACCCACCAGGCCGGGCAGGCAGGCCACCCCGCGCAACTGGTCAAGGGCCCCGTCGCGCAGGATGCCCGATAAAAGCCCATGATCGGCATAGACCACCGCGTCGCCGCGCATCTCGCCCTGACGCGGCAATTTCCAGCGGTATTGATCCAGGTTTTGCAAGTCGGTGGCGGTGATGGTCATGGCTGCCTCTCTCGGTCGACGGAGGATGCGGGGCAGATGGCCGATTACACGTCCAATATGACTTGGGCCCGCCAGCCCTGGCCTTGGGGTTCCACGCTGGCGCGATGATAGGTCACCGCCTTGACCGGCTCGGCCGTCTGGTGCGTGTCTGGGTCGCGGGGCAAGACCCCCAGGCGGCCGTCGAGGCGCACCGGGGTCAGCTCCGTTAGCTCCAAGGCCACGACCAGGAGCGATTCGGCGTCCCAGAGATAGACAACCTCGTTCAGCAGCGCCACCAATAGCTCGGCCAGGTCGGAACCGGAAAGGGTGAGCGGCAGCCAGGAGATGTCGCCGGTGCGCGGGCCGCTGACCATCAGCTCGGCCAGGGCCCCCACCGCCGCCGCGAAGAGCTGGGGCGGGTCGTCGGCCGTGACCCACAAGCCCAGATCGGCGGTGTGCTCCAAAAGGCCCCGCGCGGGTGGAGCGGGAGATGATCCGGTCGGCATGACTGCATCCCCAGGTCCCTGGACGCCGGCGGTCCTCGGCGAGGGCGATGCCCGCGGGCGGGCCAGGGATGGCCGCGGTCCTGATTTTGGGTTCGAATACTCCTAAAGTATGCTACAAAAATTCATTGCAAAGGCGCAAATCCGCACCCAAAGCCATGGGGTGCCATCGTAACGTCCCCTTGGGGGGCCTGGGTAGGAGATTGTTATGAAAATTAAACCGTTGGCATGGCTATGGATGGTGGGCCTGGTGGTCCTCGCCGCCGGCCTGGGAGCTCCGATCTCGGCGGCCGGCGAGACCGGGGCCGGGCCGGGCATGGTGGCGGCGGGCAGGCTGGCCCTGAGCGTGGGGGGGGGCTGGGCGTCCCAAGAAAAGATGGCCGATTCGCTGGAGTACGGCTGGGATGACGGCGGGGAGATCTCCTCGCAGGACTCCCGCGAGGTGTCCCTGAAGAAGGACTTCTATTACCTGGCCCGCCTGGATTATGGCCTGCACCGGCGGTTGACCGTCTCGGCCCAGGTGGGCATGGTGGACGGCGGCCTCTGGGCCCAGACCCTGGCCAACGGCCGCTGGGAGGCCATTCTCAAGCCGGCCTTGGTCTGGGGAGTGGGGGCCCGGGGCCTGTTGTGGGAATCCGCCTCTGGTCTGGGCCTCAGCGCCGGGTTGGATTACCTGCGCTGGGACAACCGGGGCATCGACCATTGGCGCACTCCGGATGGCGGCTCCACCGACAGCTACGTCTCCAAGGTCGATGGCGATGTGAACTACTGGCGCTTCCAAGCCGAGATCCTGGCCCATTGGCGGCTGGGGCGCTGGCTGCCCTACCTGGGCGGGGCCTATGCTTATAGCAAGCTCAAGAGCGAGGACAACTGGACCTGGGACGACGGAACCCAGTCCCACTATCGGGACGACTACAGCAACCAGGACCGCTGGGGCCTGGTGGGCGGGGTGCAGGCCGAGCTGCTGCCCAACCTCTCCCTGGCCCTGCGCGCAACCTGGCTGATGCGCGAGGAGTTGGGTTTGGCCCTGACCTACCAGTTCTAGGGACACCGCCAACGACGCGCGAGGGCGTCCCTCGCCGGGCCAGGGCCGGGCGAGGGACGCGCTATTTGGCGGCGATAGGTTCTTTTGCTGAGTTTAGTATTTTACTAACGGCAATTAACCCGGGAACTGGGCGCT
>JAIUYB010000463.1 GCA_020216625.1 Desulfarculus sp. | reverse complement strand
GACTGGATCGCGGACGCGCGCGCCACTGCCCGGGCAGATGGCCGGCGTCGTTTGCCGCAAGATTGGTTTATATCAGACCAGGGCGCGAGGCGGCCAGGCAATCTTGGCTGCTCCAGACCCACCGCCATCGCGCCCGCCGGGCGCGGGAAGGGCCCCAGGCGAAAACCTTGGCGCTCAACCGGCGCATGGGATAAAATTTATCAAAATATTACAAGACGATGTAAACCGCATCCCCCCGCTCTTACGATGAGGCCGAGATTCTCGGGGGGGATAATGCGCGGACCGTAATAGCCTGCCCACCGCGAATCGGCCCCTAAGACCATCGTTCCCAGTCCACTGGGCGCGACCAAACATCCTTGGCATCCTCCTTGGAGGGGGCGAACGGTTGGCATGATCTCCAAGGACAAAGCTGAAGCCGCCTCGTTGCAAGCCATCTGGCAACCCTGGCGGGGCGGCATTCTGGACTCGCTTTATCTGGCCGGGGTGATCCTGGGCGGGTTGGTGCTGGCGTTTTCGGTCTATCCCCTCCAGCAGGCGGACAAGGAGTGGATGCTCTGGCTGGACGGGGCGGCCTTGACCCTGGTGTTGGCCGGTTATGTCTTTCGCCGCCAGCTTGGCGACCAGACGCGGGCCTGCCTGGCGGTGCTGGTGGTGTATGTCCTGGGAATCGCTCTGCTCTGGGCGATTGGCCCTCTCTCGGGTGGCCCAATTTGGCTTTTTTCCGCCCCCATCCTGGCCAGCCTGTTGCTGGGACGGAGGGTGTCTTGGTTGGTGGCCGGGGTTCTGGTCCTGACCCTGGTCGTCTTCGGCTGGCTGGTCCATTTGGAGGCCCCGTCCTGGGTGGGTCCCATGGGCGTGACGACCTGGACCTGGGCCATGATGGGCATCAATTTCATCTTTCTTAATATCGCCAGCAACATAGCCATAGGCAGCCTGATCAGCTACCTGTCCCGGGCCATGGTCGAGGCCGAGGCGGTCAACCAGCGGTTGCGCCAGGAAAGCCAACGGCGCAGCGCGGCCGAGGCGGCGCTGCGGGAGAGCGAAGAACGCTATCGGATGGCGTTCGAAATGAGCCCCGACTCCATCAACATCAACCGCTTCTCCGATGGCCTCTACCTGGATGTCAACCAGGGCTTCACCCAACTGACCGGGTTCACCCGGGAGGATGTGCTGGGCCGGACCTCCGGGGAGATTGGCATCTGGGCGGACAAAAACCAGTTCCAGAATTTCCTGGCCATCCTGGAGCAAGAGGGCCAGGTGACCAACCTCGAGGCGGACTTCCGCAAGAAGGATGGAAGCCTGATCACCGGCCTGACCTCCACCCGCTGGCTCGATCTGAGCGGGGTGCCCTGCCTGCTGTCCATCACCCGCGACATCAGCGAGCTTCGCAAGGCCAGCCAGGAGCTGGCCCGCAGCCAGGAGCGCCATCGCCGGCTGTTGGAAAGCCTGCCCTATGGCCTGGTCTGGGCCGAGGTTCCTTCCGGCCGCGTCCTCATGGCCAACGATCATGCCTGGCGGATGTTCGGCTTCGAAGCGGGCGAGGTGTCGGAACTGAGCTTCTGGGATCTGCTGGACCCGGCCGAACACGCCCTGGCCCGTGAGCGCCTGGCGCGCCAGATCAACCACCGGAACGCCTTCAGCCGCGGGGTCTACACCGGATTGCGCAAGGACGGCAGCCGGCTGCGCTTCGAGATCACCTATTCGCTGATGGAGCAGGACGGTCGCCCCATGGTCCAGGGTTTCGTCCGGGACGTGACCGAGGTGGAGTCGTTGGAACAGCAATTGCGCCACGCCCAGAAAATGGAGGCGGTGGGGACCCTGTCCAGCGGCATCGCCCACGACTTCAACAACATTCTCCAGGCCATGGGCGGTTTCATCCAGCTCCTGCGGCTGCGCTGCGCCGGAGACGGACAGTCGGAGCGCTACCTGGAGGAGATCAAGGCCGCCGTGGAGCGAGCCTCGGGCCTGGTCAGACGCCTGCTCACCTTCAGCCGCAAGATGGAGCCCAAGCTGGAGCTGGTGGACCTTAACCAGGCGGTGGTGGCGGTGGGACGCCTGCTGGAGCATACCCTGCCCAAGATGATCTCCCTGGAGCTGCGCCTGGCCCCCGATCTGCCCCCCATCCTGGGGGATTGGGGCCAGTTGGAGCAGGTGCTCCTGAACCTGGGGGCCAACGCCGGCGACGCCATGCCCGACGGAGGACGCCTGACGCTGACCACCGAGTTGGTGGCCTGGGAGACGGCGCGCTCCCGGCTGCCGCAATCGGCCGCGGCGGGGGACTACCTGCGTCTGAGCGTCGGCGACAGTGGGCAGGGAATCGACGAGCAAACCCAGAAAAAGATGTTCGAACCCTTTTTCACCACCAAGCCTCCGGGCAAGGGCACCGGTCTGGGGTTGGCGGTGGCCTATGGCATCGTGCAGAACCACGACGGCTTCCTCACCTGCCAAAGCCGGGTGGGGGAGGGGACCGTCTTCAGCTTGTATTTTCCGGCCCGGCATGGCCAACGGGCGCTGCCGCCCCAGCCTGATTCGTCTCCGGGGGAGTCCGGTCCCTGGGCCAGGGGAACCATTCTGGTGGTGGACGATGAAACCGCGGTGCTGGATAGCGCGCGCGAATACCTATCGCGCTGCGGCTACCAGGTGTTCACCGCCTCCAGCGGAGAGCGGGCCGAGGAGATTCTGGCCCGGCCCGGGATCGGGGTGGATCTGGTGTTGTTGGACCTGGGCATGCCGGGCATGGGCGGGTTGGAGTTCTTGCGCCGCCTGCGCGCGGGCGATCAGGCGATCAAGGTGATGGTGGCCAGCGGCTACGCCGTCCAGCGGGAGCTGGCCCAGGAACTGCGCGACCTGCGGGCCAACTTCACCCCCAAGCCCTACGCCCTGACCGAGATGAGCCAACGCATCGCGCGGGTCCTGGCCGGCGAGAGCCTGGGATAGGACGCCACGGGAATCCGGTTCCGAATTCCGGGGGCGTTGGAATCGGTTTTTTTAGAAGCTCAGTTCGGTGAACTTGAGCTGGTTGTCTACGCTGGCGACGCCG
>JAIUYB010000008.1 GCA_020216625.1 Desulfarculus sp. | reverse complement strand
CGGGCGATTCAGCGCGGCTGAATCGCCAGCTTTTTTCGGAGGGGGTGAGGGGGAACCATTTTTGCGCAGCAAAAAGGGTTCCCCCTCATCATCTTATCCCTTATCCCCGCGCCTACTTGGCGGCGGGCTTGCCGAAGATCTGCGGCGGCCGGGTGGTGTCGCCGGTGGCGCCGGGCAGCACCGGGGCGATGTAGGCCTTCTCGCCGGTCTTGATCAGGTGGTCGGCCTCCTGCATGAACTTGACGTAGCGCTTCTTGCACTCGTAGAAGCCGTGCCACCAGGCGTAGTCCGGGGCCATCATGGCCGCGCCGAAGCGGGCGCGGCGGCCCTCGTGGTGCCACAGCTCGTAGAACTCGGTGAACAGAGGCTGCCGGAAGAAGCCCTTGGGGTCCATCAGGCCCTTCTGGTACAGCTCCTCGAGCTTGGCCAGGGCGGGCTTGTAATAGTTGTCGTTGTAGTTGGCGATGACGCCGTCGTACTTGGTGAAGTGGTCGTCCACCCATTGTTGGCCGTGACAGGCCAGGCAGACCTGCTTCATCTTCTCGCGCTCGGCCTTCCAGTCGGTGGTGGCGGGAAAGGCCTGGAACTCGTTGGGCCGCACGGTCAGGGGGGCTTGGGCCTCCCAGGCCAGGCGCTCGGTGACGTCGTGGGTGGTGCGCACGCTGCCGCTGCCGGACATGTGGCAGGCGGCGCAGGTGGGGGTGCGGTAGTCCACGCCGGCGGTCCAGGTGCCGGGGGCGGAGTTGAAATTCCACTGGGTGTACTCGGAGCGGTAGATGGCCCCGTGCTTGGACTCGTTCCAGATCTCGATCTGGGGATGGTCCGGGCCCAGGTGGCATTGACCGCAGGTGTCGGGCTGGCGGGCCTCGGCCACGCTGAACTTGTGGCGGGTGTGGCAGGAGGCGCAGGAGCCCTTGCTGCCGTCCAGGTTCAGGCGGCCCACGCCCACGTTGGGCCAGGTGGCGGGGTCTAGCTTGCCATTCTTGATGGCCAGCACGGTGCCGTGGCAGTGGAAGCAGCCGGCCTGGCGCTCGAAGTCGCTGTTCTGGCCGGCGTTGAGCCAGGGGTCGATCTTCCACATGATCTCGATGGTGTTGGCGTGCTTGCTCACCGAGTACTGCTTGGCCTCGTCGGGGTGACAGCGCGAGCAGTCCTTGGGCGTGACCACGGCCGTGACCGGCACCCGGTACTCCTTGGCGCCCCACTTGTTGTCGCCACGCTCATACTGCTTGTAGTGGGCCTGGCTGACGTCGGGATCGAACTCCTCGGCCTGGTGGCAGTCCAGGCAAGTGATGTTGGCGCTGGCATGGCGGCTGTGGGCC
This sequence comes from Desulfarculus sp., assembly GCA_020216625.1. Taxonomy (GTDB): domain Bacteria; phylum Desulfobacterota; class Desulfarculia; order Desulfarculales; family Desulfarculaceae; genus JACRDC01. The sequence continues at coordinate 13,555 of JAIUYB010000008.1, read as the reverse complement.
CAGTCGGCGAAGATGCCGGGGCTCTCCAGCTTGTGGCACTCGATGCAAGCCAGGGCCTGCTTGGACATGCTGCGCTCGATGCGGAACTCCTTGGCCTTGGCCACGTTGGGAGCCTGCACCGCCCCGGCCGGCTGGGCTTTGGCCGCCAGCCCCGCCCAGGCCACCATGGCCAGCAAAACCGCCAGCCCCGCCAGAATCGGCACCGATTTCCTCATGCTCCTAACCCCTCCTTGTCTTCGGACCCCCTGGCCGGGGCTCCCCAAAGATCCAAGCCCCTGGCCACGCGGCCTAAAGGTCGCATTTCTTGTAGTTGTAGAAGCTGCGGTCCACGTGGACCAGGTTGCGGTGGCAGTCCAGGCAACGCTTTTCGTAACCCGGCAGCGGATAGAGCACCGTGCGGTGGGCCAGCATCGCGCCCCGGCTCTTGGGCAGGTAGAGCAGGTTGCGGTGGCATTTCAGGCATTGGTCGTTCTTGATGGTGGCCCAGGCCTTCTCGCGCTGCACCTGACGGTCGTAGGCTTCCGGACCATCCACGAAGTGGACCACGATGTCCTTAAGGCCGTGGGCGGTCTTGGCGTAGAAGAACTCGAAGGTGTCGTGGGGCGCGGGCAGGTGGCAATCCATGCAGTCGGCCACGAAGCCCTGGGCGTTGTTGGTGTGGGTGGAGGTTTTCCAGGCGTTGTAGGCTGGTTGGATCTCATGGCAGGAGGCGCAGAACTCCGGAGTGGAGGTGCGGGCCATGGTGTAGTAAGTCAGGCTGAAGAGGGGGAAGGCCAGGATCAGGCCGATGGCGACATAGATCAGGGGCGGCGCCCAGGATGGCAACCGTCCGCGCTTTTTACGGCTGGGCAGTTTTGGGCCCCCCCCGGAGATTTCATCCCCCGCCATGGGCTGCACCCCCTTCCCCGGCTGGTCCGTCGCCCGGTGGCGGCGGCATGCGTGCTGATCTTTTCTGTGTAATTCAAGCTCACGGCCTGGATTGGGCGGACGCCGGTTTCATCCAGCGGCCCACCAATACTAAATTTTAAGCTCATGACCAGTTCCAAAACCAAGCGAAAAGTGCGACGGATGATAAAAAAGTTATTGATAATGAATATTTAAAAAATAATACGAGCATGGTTGATAATTGATCAGAAATTAGCGCGGCTTATAAATACCTAATTTAGGATAACCATTAAAATAGTGGGCTAAACCGCCGGGGCGGGGCCTGGCGGACCCGGCGGATGACGGTGGCTAAGCCGGTCTGTGGGGCGAGTCGGCCAGGTAGGAGAGCACCAGGTTCACGGTGCTGAAGTCGCCTTGGGTGATGTAGCTGATGGCCGGTTCGCGGCCGAAGATGCTGCGGGCGATGAGCTTGGGCGGCCAGCCCCGGCGGCGCAGCTCCAGCACGTACTGGCCGCGCACCACCAGGTAGCTGATCTTGTCCCGCAGGGCCGCCGCGGGGTCTTCCACCACGCTGCCGCTGCCGCAAAAAAGAACCGTGGGGTTCAGCGCGGCCATGGTGCGCAGCGAGGCGATGATGCCCCAAATGTCATAGCCCCGGCGCAGGGCCCGATCGCGGCCGCCGGTGTAGGCGTCGCCCACGAAGAGCCAGCCCTGTTCCTCCTCGAAAAAGCAGACGTGGTCCGGGCTGTGGCCCGGCGTGGGAATCACCGTCAGGCGGTGGCGCGGGGTCTCCAGGGCCTCGGGCAGGGGTTCGGCCCCGGGACAGGGCGCGGGCGGCCCCCAGAGCACCTTCTGATAGGGCATCAGGCGGGGGGGATCGGCCTGGCCCCGCACCAGGTCGAGGGTCGGTTCCGGCGAAAAGACCCGGACCCCGCGCTGGGCCTGGAGCTGGGCGCTGTGGCCCCAGTGGTCCTCGTGGCTGTGGGTGTGGGCCACGGTGTGCAGGGGCGATTCCGCCAGGGCCGCGGCCAGTTCGGGGCCGGTGTGGGCGCAGCCGGAGTCGATGAGCAGGCCGTCCAAGTGGAAGCAGGCGGTGAAGTAGCGGCCTTTGCCCAGCAGGGTCCGTCCCAGGCGGAAGCCATGCACCGGTCCGTGGTTGAAGGTCGTGATCATTTCCATCCCTGGCCCAAAGCTCGCCGGGGGCGGGCGCGGACGTCAACGCCAATGATAATTGCCGAGCCCCGGCGCCCAGCCTCGCGCGTTGGCCTCAAGGCGCCGGTGGCAGGGGGCAAGTCGCTGGTCCCTACTTCAATTCCCCGGAGACATCCTCGATCCGTTCGGGGCTGGTGACGTCCATGGTCAGCATGGCGCCGCCGTCCAAGCGCAAGCGATCAAGGTCAACCATTCGCACCCGCCGGCTGTATTCGGTGTGGAAATAAAGGCGACGGTTTTTGAGGTCGCTGGCTCCGGTCCATTGGGTGGAGTCGGCGATGACCCGGCCGCCCTCCTGGGCGCGCAGGGCGCCCTTGGGGATGTCGAACTGGTTGAGGATGCGGAAGGCCGAGAGCACCGCCTCCTCCGCGTTCTGGCCCCGGTAGGCGGCATGGGACAGGAAGGCGGCCCGCACGAAGCGCGAGGGCGGGGTGAAATCGCCGGGCAGGCCGAGGGAGCCCGAGCCCTGGCCCAACTGGGCGATATCCTGCGCCCCCAGCTTCACCGGCGGCCGGTTGATGGCGGACAGGCCCAAGTAGTTGCGCAGGTTGGTGACGTGCCATTCATAAGGCGGGGAGTTGGTGATCACCCCCACGAAATCGTCGCGCATGACCAATTGGCCGTCCAGGTATTCGATCACCAGGCTGGCCCCGGACTGGTCCACCGCCAGGTAGCGCAGGGGCGGCACCGTGCCCCATTGCGGCAAGGCCACCCCGGCCACCCGGACTCCGGGCAGGGCGGCGCGCAGCTCCTGGACGCTGGCGAAATTACCCAGCACCCAGGAGACCAGGTCCAGGTTGGAGATGGTGCGGTCCCGCTCCTGGGGCGTGAAATCCTGGTACTTGGCGTAACCCGGCAGGAAAAAGGCCCCGCAGGCCAGGCCCTGGTCGTTGAGGCCCTCGGCCACCAGCGGCAGGCCAAAGGGGTTGAAGCCGACGTGGGCGTACTTCACCCGCCAGGCCAGGCCGGGCTGGCCATCGGGGGTCATGCCCTGGCAGGCCCTTGCCGGGCCCACCGCCAGCAGGTTGAAGGAGACCAGGTCCGCGCCGAATTCCATGGTGCGGGCGTAGACCACCGCGCCGTCCTCGGCCTGGATGACGATGCCGGTGCAAGCCAGGGCCGGGGTGGCGGACCAAAAAAACAGGGCCAAGGCCAGGCCCAGCAGCAGGCGGGATGAGCCAAAAGCGCCAAGGCGCGACATGTGTGCCTCCCGTGATGGAGTCCCAAGGGCGGGGCCGCGTCGCCTTGCACGCCGGCCGTGAATATAATGCTTAGCAGTGAAGCGGGTTCAGGGAAAGCCGAAACCGCGGGACAGGGCAAAAACCCGGCCGCCCTGGCGCGGGCAAGGGCGGCCGGGAGGGTCCGACTAGGGCAGGCGTTTGATGGCGGCTTCGATCTCGGCCAGGGCCTCCTCGGCCTCTTCCACTCGCTGCAACTGCCAGGGTCGGATGGAGTGGGCGGGCAGGGCGGCCTGGGCCTCCTTCAGTTCCTGGCGCAGGCGTTCGCGCCGGGCCAGGAGCTCCTGACGGTCCTGGCTCACGCGAGCGTGGCCATCTGCTTGCCATAGTCCTGGGCCATGGGGATGGCGCCCTGGAGGCTGGCGGATTTGAGCCGCAGGCAGTCGCCGGACATGTTCATGTTCAGCACGTGCTTCATGGTGTTGAAGATGCGCTCCGGAGCCTCGCCGCTCCAGCCGAAGGCCCCGAAGGCCCCGCCGCACTTGCCCTCCAGTCCCGCCCGCTCGGCCAGGAACAGCAGCTGCTTCATGGACTCCATCATCTCGCCATGATAGGTGGCCGAGCCCAGCACATAGGCGTCGTAGCCAGCCAGATCCTCGGGTTTTTTGATCTCGGTGGCGCTCTTGAGGTCCACCTCCATCCCCGCGATGCGCATGCCCTCGGCGATGAGCTGGGCGATGTTCTTGGTCTGTCCGCTGCGGGTGGCGTATACGATCAAGCCTTTAGCCATGTGCCCTCGCTTTCATTTCCCCGCGGCCTCGGCCACGATTTTCTTCCCCAGTTCGTAGGCCTCGCGCAGGTGCTCCGGATGCTCGTTCACCGCCGCGCGCCCCTCGACGCCGCGCAAAAGCAGGCCGCCCTCATAGCTCATGTCCAGGGCGTCGTAGAAATACTTGGCCATCATCTCCACGCCCTGGAAGAGGTTGGCCCCCTTGGTGGCCCCCACCGCGATCAGGTAACCCTTGCCGCTGTCGAAGCTCTTGCGCTGCTCCTTGGTCTTGGTCAGCATCCGCTTGGACCAGCGGGCCTGGCAGCGGTCCACCAGGGCCTTGGGCTGGGCCGGCGCGGCATAGAAGAACATCGGCACCGACAAGATGATGGCGTCGGCCTGGTCCAGCAGGGGATAGACCTCCTGCATCTGGTCCTTGATGACGCACTCGCCGGTCTTGTCGCAGCCCCCGCATTCGCGGCAGCCCTCGATGCTAAGCTGGCGGGAATAGACGGCCGAGACCTCGGCCCCGGCCTCCTTGGCCCCAGCCAGGGCCTGATCCAACAACAGGTCGCTGTTGCCGCCCTTGCGGGGGCTGCCATAGATGCCCAGTACTTTCATCGTCCCTCTCGCGGCCGACCGGGCGCGCCAAGACGGCGGCGCCGGTCCGGGCCGGTTGGATGAGTCCAGGCCTAACCCAGGCGGGGGTCCTGCCCGGTGCCGGCGCAATCAGGGGTGTAGCAGCTCACGTCCACGAACTCGCATTTCTCCTTGCAGGAAGGGCAGGTGGGCGGCGGGGGCGGGGCGGCGGTGAAGGTGTAGCCGCATTTGACACACTTCCAGGTGTTCTGGACCGTCTGCATGATCATCATCTCCATAATGGCGTGGGTTTTGGACTATGGCTGGCCGGGGTGCCGTTACTGGGCCTGGGTGGAGCCAGGTCCGGCCAGGGGTTTGAACATCTTCTTGCCCGCCCCGCAGACCGGGCAGCAATAGTCTTCCGGAACGTCGGCCCAGCAGGTGCCCCCCGACACCTTGCGCTTCTTGCAACCCTTGTCTGGGTTGTAGATATAGCCGCAGTTGCTGGTCTGGCATTGGAACATTTCTTCCGGCTTAGCCATGGCGACTCCTTCTCATGCGAATCGTTCCTGAATCAATTATGCACCCAGGAACGTTCCCGTCCATTTTTTTCTGATTACTTGTATCATCCCCGACCCCGTGGGCCAGGGCAAGTCTTTGTTGGCCAGGGGGTGCATCGATAACGACAATGTCCATAGCCAAAATGTATTGCCAAACCCATTGACTCCCCGCGTTAGGGCCCGTAAACTGATTGTTAACACTGTTGCAAATAACCACTATTCTGTCCCGCGATGGAGGTGTGAGATGGATGGACTGCGGTCCTGGCGCGGCCTGGCGCTATGGATGGGCCTGATCTTGCTGGCCGGCGCGAGTCCGGCCCTGGCCGACGGAGGTGGGATGATCTCCGCCAGTTGCTTGAAATGTCACAATGATTACAAGGACAAGGCCAACGTGGTGGGAGGCGAGTTCCAGAGCCTCTCCAACCAGGCCAAGTCCATCCAGGTGGAAGTGGGCGACCGCAACGAGGTGATCAAGTTCAACGACAACACCAAGGTCGAGAACGTGCCCGCCTTGAAGGAGCTCAAAAAGCCGGTGCCGGTGATGGTCTACTTTGAGCAGCAGGGCTCGGACCGGGTGGCGACCTTGGTCAAGGCCAAGCCGGTGATCAAGGTGCCCGAGGCCCAGCAGCTCAGCGTCCAGCAGGTGCAGGAACTGATGACCAAGAGCCCCGAGCAGGGCAAGTACCTGCTGGTGGATTCCCGGCCTCCGGCCCACTATCAGGAAGGGCATCTGGCCGGGGCGATCAACATGCCTTTCGGCAACATGCCGGACATGATGGACAAGCTGCCCAAGGACAAGTCCACTCTCCTGGTCTTCTACTGCGGGGGCTTCAGATGAGTGCTCTCGCCCATGGCCGCCAGGTTGGCGGAAAAGAACGGCTACACCAATGTCAAGGTCTTCCACGCCGGCGTGCCCGCCTGGACTCAGGCCGGCCTGCCCCTGATCAGCACCGCCCAGTTCGTCAACGACCGCCTGGGCTACCTGGTGGTCATCGACACCCGGGGCGAGGCCGCGGCCAAGCAGGGTCACATCCAGGGCGCGGTGGCCATCCCCCTGGACCGCATCGTCAAGGAAAAGGAGCAGTTCCCGGTGGACCGCAAGGCCTACCTGGTGCTCTACTCCGACCACACCGATCTGGACAAGCTGGCCCCGGTGGTCAAGCAGATCAGCTCCTGGGGCTATCAGCGGGTCTTCATCCTGGATGGCGGCTACCAGGGCTGGCTCAAGGCCAACGGGCCCATCCAGAAGGATCTGGTGCGCACCAAGATCTTCTATCTGCCCCGGCCCCATCCCGGCGAGATCACCGGCGACGAGTTCATGAATATCGTGAACAACCAGCCCCCGGACAAGCTGATCCTGGATGTGCGCACCCTGGCCGAGACCAGCGCCGGCATGCTGCCGGGAGCGGTGAACATCCCGGTGGACGCCCTGTCCGGCCGGCTGGGCGAGCTGCCCAAGGACAAGGAGATCATCGTCCATTGCCGCACCGGATTGCGGGCGGAGATGGGCTACAACATCCTGCGCAACGCCAAGTTCAACACCCGCTTCCTGAACGACAAGGTGGAGATCCTGGAGAACCGGGTGTTCTGCTGCTTCAAGTAGCGGGGTGATCATCTGCTTGATACAACAAGATGAAGTGACGTTAAGCCCGGCGATCAGCTTGTTGTAGCTCGCGTCCCAGGAACGAGGCCCGGCCGATAACCCATCGGCCGGGCCTCTGACGTTTAGGGTGTGTTTATCGGGTCGCTGAGCCCTCCGCCAAATGTCGCATCAGGGCCAGCCCTTCGGCGGAGGGCCGGCGCTCCACCCGCCAGTATGCGCGGCAGTCGGCGGTGCGCTCCACCAGGCCCAGGTCGCAGAGGAAGCGGCGCAGGAGGGCGTGGTCGCCGAAAAGGTGCAGCTCGTCCAGGAGCTGCTTGATTTCCTTCTCGTTGAAGCGTCGCCGGGGCGGCAGCTTGGACCAGATGACCCACAGGCAGGCCACCCGCTGGCGGTGTTTGCCCGGCCAGCGCACCAGGCGTCCCTGGTCGTCGAAGAAACGCGCCAGGCGTTGGAGCCGGCCCTGGTCCAGGGCCGCAGGCGCGACGCCGGGGGCCGGGAAGGGCGCTGGCTCGGACGGGGTGGCTTGGGCCCGCAGGTGCTGGAAGTTGCGGAAGCCAGTGGCCCGCGCCAGCATGTTCAGCATTTGCAAATGGCTGGGCGGCTGGGGGCTGGCGGAGAGCTGGCTGCGCAACGAGCGGGCCAGGGCGGAGATATCCTCCGCGTGCAGAGGCAATACGGCTCTGGACATGACTTATCCCCTTACGTGCCATCCGCAAGGGATCGCCGGTGGTCGCCGTCTTCCGGCCCGGCACGGGATAAGTGTCGGTCGGGTGGGAAATGGACAGGTTTAGCACCCCCAAAGGGGGCGGCGACGCCTGGGTGAACTGCCGACCCGGGGCAAAATATAGGGGACGGGACCGGGAATTTCAAGGCACGGACATTGGTGGAGCCGGGGAGGCCGGACAACCGGAAACGTATCGGGGCGACAGTCGGACGACCGTGACCCACCAGCCACCGCGGCCAGCGCCAACCGCTTGACGCGAAAGGAATCCATGCGTTCCTGGCCACCGGGATGTCGGTTGACCAGCCCCCCCCTTGAGTCAGTCAGCCCCAAGACGCGCGGCGATCGCGACGCCGTGGTCGCGGGGCGCCGTTCAGGCCACCGTGCTGATGATGACCTTGCACAAGACCTGTTCGCCGGTGGTGGCCGGTTGGACGCTGTAGTAGATGTCGGCGGACAGCTCCACCTCGACCAGGGCGATGCCGTTGTAGAGGTTCTTGAACTCGAAGCCGATGTTGGAGCCTTTCGCGCCCTTGAGCCGCACCTCGGCCTCGGCCGAACCGCCGGCGTTCTTGGCCGCGACTCCCCAGGTGATCGAACCGCCCGACTTCAGGGTTTGGCCATCCTTGGCCTGTTCGCCGGAGATCCACTGGCAGTCATTGCTGGGAATGATGGCGCTGAAGACCACGAACTCCTCGGCCGCCTTGTTCACCACCTGCAGCTCGATGCTGCGGTTTCCATCGGCAGTCATGCTCGGCTCCTTTTCGGCTTGGGTTGTCGATCTCCGGCAATTTATTACAATCCCTTTGCCAAAACACCAAAAATCCTAGTGCTAAATTGTTAACTAACCACATGGAGTGAAGATATATTCCGCGAGGCCAAAGGCGCCCGCCAGACGCGCCCCGCCGGCCGATTTACGGGAACCAACCCTGAGCCAGCCAGGCGCGGTTGGCCCCGGGGCCGTCGCCGGGCCAAACCCGCCCCGCGGGGGCAAGCTGGCCGTATCGCGCGCCGGGTGGGTCGACACCGAGGAGACAAAATGATCCCGGACCGCCTCCACCGGTCATTTCCACGCTTGATTCCCTCCCGCGCCTCCCGGCTTTGTGCTAGGCTGCGAACCAAGGCATGGCCGAGTCCTCTCCGGCCGCGTCGATCTGCCTGGTCGGGGCGTCCCGGGGGTTCCACCTGACGCATCACCCTACGCTGCAACTCACCATCGCGCGGCCGCCTGCGCCTGACGGAGGTCTTCCATGAGAGCCTTGCTGGTCTATCCCCGCTATCCCGACACCTTCTGGAGTTTCAAATACGCCTTGTCCTTTGTCCGCCGCAAGGCGGCCTTCCCGCCCCTGGGGCTGTTGACCGTGGCGGCCATGCTGCCGGCGGACTGGGAGCTCAAGGTGGTGGACCTGAACGTGGAGAGCCTGGAGGACGCCCAGTTGGAGTGGGCGGAGCTGGTGTTCATCAGCGCCATGGTGGTTCAGAAGGACTCGGCCCTGGAGGTGATGGCCCGCTGCAACGCCCTGGGGCGCAAGATCGTGGCCGGCGGACCCCTATTCACCCACCTGCACGCCGAGCTGGACCAAGCCGACCACATCATCGCCGGCGAGGCCGAGGAGGTGCTGCCCCAGTTCCTGGCCGACCTGGCCGCCGGCCAGGCCAAGCGTCTTTATAAATGCGAGCACCACCCCAGCCTGGCCCTGACCCCCCTGCCGCGCTGGGATCTGATCAACCTCAAGAACTACCGCAGCATGGCCCTGCAGTTCTCGCGCGGCTGCCCCTTTGACTGCGACTTCTGCGACGTGGTGGTGCTCTTCGGCCGCAAGCCGCGCTTCAAGACCGCCGACCAGGTGCTGGCCGAGCTGGACTCGCTCCACGCCCTGGGCTGGCGCGGCACCCTGATGGTGGTGGACGACAACTTCATCGGCAACAAGGTCCGGGCCAAGGAGCTTCTGCGGGCCATGATCGCCTGGCAGGAGGACCGGCACTTCCCCTTCGCCTTCCTGACCCAGGCCAGCGTGAATCTGGCCGACGACCCCGAACTCTTGCGCCTGATGGCCAGCGCCAACTTCAACGAGGTCTTCCTGGGCCTGGAGACCCCCTCCTCCTCGGCCCTGGCCGAGTGCAACAAGCGCCAGAACCAGGGCCGGGACCTGGTGGCGGCGGTCAAGACCATCCAGAGCTACGGCATCGAGGTCATGGCCGGTTTCATCGTGGGCTTCGACGCCGACTCGCCCTCCATCTTCATGGACCAGGTGCGTTTCATCACCCAGGCCGCCATCCCCACCGCCATGGTGGGTCTGCTCTCGCTACTGCCCGGCACCCGGCTCTACGAGAAGATGCGCCAGCAGGAGCGCCTGTTGGACCTGCCCTCGGGCGACAACGCCATGGACGCCCGGGCCTTGAACTTCATCCCCAAGATGGGAGCCGAACGCCTGCTGGAGGGCTATCGCGCCCTGTTGGAGCGTCTGTACGAGCCCAGGGAATACTACCGGCGGGCGGTGACCTACCTGCGGCGCAGCGGCAAGGAACTCAAGCGCTCGGCCAGCCGGCAATGGCGCCTCTCGCGGGCCGACCTGGCGGCGATGGTGCGCATCTTCTGGCGGTTGGGCATCCGCGAACGCCATCGCCTGAGCTACTGGGGCTTCCTGGCCCGGGTGGGCTTCACCCGGCCCACCAAGATCCCGGTGGCCCTGGCCCTGGCCGCCACCGGCTACCACTTCCGCAAGATCACCTCGCGCTTCGGGGCCTCGCTGCCCGAACCCGCCGAGGCGGCCAACCGGAGCTGAGACAAATCCGCGCGGACCCGGGACGACGTTCCGGGTCCGCGCGCGCCAACCCCTGATCGCCCAAGGCCAAACCGTCCTCCATCGCTTTCGCCAGGCTTGACACCCGCCGCGTGTGCGGGTAGATTTCCGGGTATACTGTATACGAAGTACAAAACCGGCGGCCCCTGGCCGCCAGGGCGGGGCGGGCGCGTGAGCGGGGCCGAGCAGCTTAGTCAATTCCTCATCAGCGGGCTCACCACCGGAGCGGTCTATGCCCTGGTGGCCCTGGGCTTCTGCCTGATCTACAACACCACCCATATCGTCAACTTCGCCCAGGGCGATTTTCTGAGCCTGGGCGGGCTGCTGCTCTACAGCCTGTTGGCCGGGGCCGGCCTGGCCCTGCCGCTGGCCTTCGCGCTGACGGTCCTGGGCACCGCCCTGGTGGGCGCGGCCCTGGAGCGCCTGGCCTTGCGCCAGGCCCGCAGCCGCGAGGTCACGGTGCTGATCTTCATCACCGTGGCCGCCAGCGTGCTCTTGCGTGGGGTGTTCAAGGAGATCTGGGGCAAGCAGGCCCTGGCGGTGCCGTCCTTCAGCCCCGAGACGCCACTGCGCCTCCTGGGCGCCACCTTCACCCCCCAGAACCTCTGGGTGGTGGGCATCACCCTGGCGGCCATCGCCGGCCTGGGCTGGTTTTTCAACCGCACCCTGACCGGCAAGGCCATGCGGGCGGTGGCCATCAACCCCCGGGCCGCGGCTCTGATGGGCATCGACGTGGAGCGGATGCTGCTCTACTCCTTCGCCCTGGCCGGTGGCCTGGGCGGGGTGGCGGGGATGCTCATCACCCCCATCACCACCGCCTCCTACGCGGTGGGGGTCATCATCGGCCTCAAGGGCTTTGCGGCGGCGGTGCTGGGCGGCTACGGCAGCTTCGTGGGCGCGGTGGCCGGCGGCCTGGGCCTGGGCCTCCTGGAGAGCCTGGGCGCGGGGCTCCTCTCCAGCGCCTACAAGGACGTCATCGCCTTCGTGGTGCTGCTCCTGGTGCTCTTCCTGCGGCCCCAGGGCCTCTTGGGCCGGGGGGAGGCGGCCAGGGTATGACCCGGGGAGGCCGCATCTTCGCCCTGCAACTGGCGGCCCTGGCCCTGGCGGTGCTGCTGCTGCCCCTGTTGGTGGGCAATCCCTACCACCTCAACGTGCTCAACGTGATGGCCCTGATGGTCATCGTGGTCACCGGGCTGAACCTCCTGATCGGCTTCGCCGGCCACATCAGCCTGGGCCACGCCGCCTTCTTCGGCCTGGGGGCCTATGTCAGCGCCATCCTCAGCGCCACTTACGGCCTCAACCCCTGGCTGGCCCTGCTGGCCGCGGCGGCGGCGGTGGCCCTGCTGGCCCTGGTCATCGGCCTGCCCACCCTGCGCCTGGCCGGCAACTACCTGGTGATGGCCACCCTGGGCGGCAACCTGATCTTCACCACGGTGGTCCTGCAAATGGACCAGCTCACCGGCGGCCCCAGCGGCTTTTCCGGCATCCCGCCCCTGAGCCTTTTCGGACGGGCCATCGTGGACGACCAGTCCTTCTATTGGCTGGTCTGGGCGGCGGCCCTCTTGGGTCTGGTGGTGGCCCGCAACCTGGCCCAGTCCCGGGTGGGGCGCGGCCTGCGGGCGCTCAAGGACGCGCCGGCGGCGGCCGCCGCCCTGGGGGTCGACGTGGCCCGGTACAAGACCGGGGTCTTCGTCATCAGCGCCCTCTACGCCGGCCTGGCCGGTTCGCTCCACGCCCACTACTTCGGCATCATCGCGCCCAAGAGCTTCGACATCTTCGTGTCGGTGGAGCTGGTCACCATGTGCCTGGTGGGCGGCATGGGCTCACTTTGGGGCGGGTTTCTGGGGGCGGCCTTCCTGACCCCGCTGCCCCAGGTGCTGCATGTCTTCGAAGAGTACAAGGACATCTTCTACGGCGGGGTGCTGCTGGCGCTTCTGATCTACCAGCCCCACGGCCTGGCCGGCCTTTGGGCCCGCCTGCGCGCCCGACGGCCGCTGGAGAGCGCCTGATGGAGCCCCTGCTGCGGGTGGAGGGGCTGTCGCTGGCCTTTGGCGGAGTCAAGGCCCTGGACGAGATCAGCTTCAGCGCCCGGGCCGGGGCCATCACCGCCATGATCGGCCCCAACGGCGCGGGCAAGACCACGGCCATCAACTGCGTCTCCGGGGCCTACCGCCCTCAGTCCGGCCGGGTCTTCTTCGCCGGCCGCGAGGTCACCGGAATGCCGGCCCACCGCCTGGCCCGCCTGGGCCTGACCCGCACCTTCCAGAACCTCCAGGTCTTTGGTCAGCTCAGCGTGCTGGAGAACGTCATGGTGGGCCTGCACGCGGTGACCCGCCAGGGATTCGCCGCCGCCATCCTGCGCCTACCGGCCATGCGCCGCGAGGAGCGCCTGATAGCCGACCAGGCCATGGCCGCCCTGGAGGACCTGGGGCTTTCGGCGGTGGCCCATCGCCCGGCCGGCCAGCTCTCCTATGGCGACCGCAAGCGCCTGGAGCTGGCCCGGGCCCTGGCCGCGCGGCCCAAGCTGGTGCTCCTGGACGAGCCGGTGGCCGGGCTCAACGCGGCCGAGACCGACGCCATGGGCCAGGCCCTGGTCCGCGCCCGCGACCTGGGGGTGGGCCTGGTGCTGGTGGAGCACGACATGGCCTTGGTGATGAAGATCAGCGACCAGGTGGTGGTGCTGAGCTTCGGTCAGAAGATCGCCCAGGGCGACCCCCACCAGGTGCAGAACGACCCGCAGGTCCTGGCCACCTACCTGGGCGGCCGCCAGGAGCCGGTCAACGGTTTCAGCCCCGGCGCGGCCCCGAACCGGGCGGAGGCGGCCCATGCTTAGGGTGGAGTCGGTCTTTTTCGCCTATGGCCCGGTGCGGGCCCTGAAGGACGTCAGCCTGACCGTGGGCAAAGCCGAGGTCGTGGCCCTGCTTGGGGCCAACGGCGCGGGCAAGACCACGCTCCTGAACTGCATCAGCGGCCTCATTCGCCCCCAGCGGGGGGAGATCAAGCTGGACGGGGCCTTGATCAGCGGCCGCAAGGCCCACCGGGTGGTGGAGGCCGGGGTGGTGCAGGTCCCCGAGGGCCGCCAGCTCTTCGGCCCCCTGAGCGTGCTGGAGAACCTGATGCTGGGGGCCTACACCCGCCGCGAGCGGGGCCTCAAGGCCGCGGTGGCCCGCGATCTGGAGCGGGTCTTCACCCTTTTCCCGCGCCTGGCCGAGCGCCGCGATCAGGCCGCCGGCACCCTCTCCGG
>JAIUYB010000462.1 GCA_020216625.1 Desulfarculus sp. | reverse complement strand
CGGCGCGGCGGGCAGGGCCTAGAAAATGACCGGCAACGTCCTGGAACGCATCCTGGCGGTCAAGCGCCAGGAGGTGGCCCGCCTCAAGGCCGCCCACGATCCGCGGAAGATGCGGCACAAGGCCCTGGCCGCGCCCCCGGCCCGGGACTTCCTGGCCGCGCTCCAGACAACCCCCCTGGCGGTAATCGCCGAGATCAAGAAGGCCTCGCCCTCGGCCGGGGAGTTGGCCCCCGGCCGGGACGTGGCCGCCCAGGCCCGGGCCTATGCCGCCGGGGGGGCGGCGGCGTTGTCGGTGCTCACCGACGAGCAATTCTTCGGCGGTTCCCTGGCCGACCTGGTCCAGGCCCGGGCCACGGTGGACCTGCCCATCCTGCGCAAGGACTTCGTCATCGACCCGGCCCAGCTCTATGAGGCCCGCCTGGCCGGGGCCGACGCCGCGCTTTTGATCGTGGCCGCCCTGAGCCCCGCCCGGCTGGAGCACCTCTATCGCGAGGCCCTGGCCGTGGGCCTGACCCCGCTGGTGGAGGTTCATTCCGCCGCCGAGTTGGAAACCGCCCTGGCCCTGAACCCGCCCCTGATCGGAATCAACAACCGCGACCTGGCCACCCTCAAGGTGGACCTGGCCACCTGCCTGGACCTGGCCGCCCGGGTCCCGGCCGGGGTGACCCTGGTGGCCGAGAGCGGCATCGCCGGGCCGGCCGACGTGGCCCGCCTGGCCGCAGGTGGCATCCGGGCCTGCCTGGTGGGCACCACTCTGATGCTGAGCCCCGATCCCGCCGCCACCCTGCGGGCTCTGCGGGAGGCGGCCTGATGGTCCGGGTCAAGATCTGCGGAATCACCAACCTGCCCGACGCCCTGGCCGCGTTGCGGGCCGGAGCCGACGCCCTGGGTTTCGTCTTCGCCGAGAGTCCGCGCCGAGTGGAGGTGGACCAGGCCCTGGAGATCATCGCTCAGCTCCCGCCCCTGGCGGCCACGGTGGGGGTGTTCAAGGACGCACCCCTGGAGGAGGTGCTGCGGCTCAAAAAGTTGTGCGGCCTGGATTGGGTCCAGCTCTGCGGCCGCGAGGACTCCCTGTACGTGACCGCCTGCGGCCCCCGGGTCATCAAGACCCTGGCCGTGGACGGTCAGCCGCCCGACGGCCGGGTCTATCCTGACGCCTGTCTGCTCCTGGACGCACCCAGCCCCAGGGGCGGCGGCGCGGGCAAGTGCTTCGACTGGAACCTGGCCCGGCCCCTGGCCCAGGCCCGGCCGGTGATCCTGGCCGGGGGGCTGAATCCGGACAACGTGGGCCGGGCCATCGCCACCGCGCGGCCCTGGGCCGTGGACGTGAGCAGCGGCGTGGAGGCCGCGCCGGGAAGGAAAGACCATGAACTCATCCAGCGTTTCATCGCCAATGCCAAACAACTGGGCTGAGCAACCCGACGCCGCCGGCCGTTTCGGCGACTTCGGTGGGCGCTTCGTGCCCGAGACCCTGATGCCGGCCCTCTACGAGCTGACCGAGGCCTATGACCAGGCCCGCCAGGATCCGGCCTTCGCCGCCGAGCTTGACGACCTGCTGCGCCACTACGTGGGCCGGCCCACCCCGCTCTACGAGGCCAAGCGGCTGAGCGCCCATCTGGGCGGAGCGCGCATCTTCCTCAAACGCGAGGACCTGGCCCACACCGGGGCCCACAAGATCAACAACGCCCTGGGCCAGGGCCTCCTGGCCAAGCGCATGGGCAAGACCCGGATCATCGCCGAGACCGGGGCCGGCCAGCACGGGGTGGCCACCGCCACCGCCGCCGCGCTCCTGGGCTTGGAGTGCACCGTCTTCATGGGCAGCCTGGATATCGAGCGCCAGGCCCTCAACGTGATCCGCATGAAGATGCTGGGGGCCACGGTGGAGCCTGTGACCAGCGGCGGCCAGGCCTTGAAGGACGCGGTGAACCAGGCCATCCGCGAATGGGTGGCCCGGGTGGCCGACAGTCACTACATCATCGGCTCGGTGATCGGTCCCCACCCCTATCCCCGCATGGTGCGCGACTTCCAATCGGTGATCGGACGCGAGGCCCGCCAGCAGATCATCGAGCGCGAGGGCCGCCTGCCCGAGGCCCTGATGGCCTGCGTGGGCGCGGGCAGCAACGCCATGGGGTTGTTCCACCCCTTCCTGGCCGACCCGGTGCGCATGGTGGGGGTGGAGGCGGCGGGCAAGGGCGCCCACACCGACAAGCACGCGCTCAGCCTGGGCAAGGGCCGGCCCGGGGTGCTGCACGGAGCCAATCTTTATCTGTTGCAGGACGCCGACGGCCAGGTGATCGAGGCCCATTCCATCGCCGCCGGCCTGGACTACCCCGGGGTGGGGCCGGAGCACGGCTTCCTCAAGGACCTGGGCCGGGTGGAATACACCTCGGCCACCGACGACGAGGCGGTGGAGGCCCTGATGCTGCTCTCCCGCCTGGAGGGCATCATCCCGGCCCTGGAATCGGCCCACGCCATCGCCCAGGCCACCCGGCTGGCCCCGAGTCTGCCGCCGGAATCCATCCTGCTGATCTGCCTTTCCGGCCGGGGCGACAAAGACGTCACCCAACTGGCCGGCCTGCTGGAGGATTGATCGTGAGCGTCGACCTGAACCAAGCCTTCGCCGCCGCCCGCCAGAAGAACCGCGCGGCCTTCATCCCCTTCGTCAGCGGCGGCTTCCCCGACCCGGCCGCCTGCGCCGAACTGATCCGGGGCCTCGACGACCTGGGGGCCGAGGTGATCGAGGTGGGCCTGCCCTTCTCCGATCCCATGGCCGACGGCCCGGTGATCCAGGCCAGCAGCCAGCGCGCCCTGGAGCGGGGCGCGACCCCGGGCCGGGTGCTGGAGATGGTGGCCGAGGTGGCCCCCAGGCTGGGGGCGGCCCTGGTGTTGATGACCTACTACAACCCGGTGTTGCAGATGGGCCTGGCCGACTTCGCCCGCCGGGCCGCCGAGGCTGGCGCGGCCGGGGTGATCGTGCCGGACCTGCCCCCGGAGGAGGCCGGACCCTGGCGGCGGGCGGCCGGGAAGGCCGGCCTGGACACCA
>JAIUYB010000461.1 GCA_020216625.1 Desulfarculus sp. | reverse complement strand
CCCGAACCTCGCCCGCTCCCGTAGGGGCCTTGCGCGGGAACACCCCGCCTGGGTCGCGTGCCGCGACAGCCGTACACGAGGTCGTGTGCCGCGACGGCCGTACACGAGGTCGCGTGCCGCGACAGCCGTACACGAGGTCGCGTGCCGCGACGGCCGAACACGAGTCGGGTGAGGCATGAACTCCGCCCGAACCTCGCCCGCTCCCGTAGGGGCCTCGCGCGGGAACACCCCGCCTGGGTCGCGTGCCGCGACGGCCGTACCCGAGTCGGGTGAGGCATGACCTCGGCCCGAGCCTTGCCCGCTCCCGTAGGGGCCTCGCGCGGGAAAAGAAAAACGGGCGGGGAGAACACCCGCCCGTTTCTATTTTCCCCCGCCGCCGGCCGCGCGGCCCACCGTCGCCGGCCCGGCCGCGATCATCCAGACGTCGGTTTCTAGCGTACCTTGCTGCCGGGGGGGAGCGTCAGGTCCGGGGCCACCACCCGCACCTTGTCCTCCCCCACCGCGGCCAGGACCATGCCCCGGCTCTCCACGCCCTTGAGGACCACCGGCTTAAGGTTGGCCACCACCACCACCTGGCGGCCCACCAGCTCCTCGGGGGCGTAGTGCTGGGCGATGCCAGCCACGATGGTGCGCGGGCCGGAGTCCTCGCCCAGGTCCACCGTCAGCTTCAACAGCCGGTCGGCCCCTTCCACCCGCACCGCCGCCAACACCTGGCCCAACTTGAGGTCCACCCGGGCGAACTCCTCGTAGTCCAGTTCGGCGGCCGGCTCGATGGGGGCCTTGCTCTTCTTCTTCTCCTTGGCGGCCGGGGCCGAGGCGGGGGCGGCCTTCTGGCCGGCCTTGGCCTCGGCCTTCTCGGCCTTGGCCTTGACCTTGTCGGTGTCGATGCGCGGGAAGAGGGCCGGAGGCTTGGCGATGCGGGTCCCGGCCGGGATCAGGCCGGTGAGCTCCAACCGTTCCAGGCCGATCAGCTCCGGCAGCTCCATGCCCAGGTGCTCGGCCATGCGCCCGGCGGTCTCGGGCAGCACCGGGCTGATCAGGACCGTCACGTCGCCCAGGGTCTGCACCAGGGTGGAGAGCACCACATCCAGGCGGGCGGACTGGGCCGGGTCCTTGGCCAGGGTCCAGGGCTCGGAGTGGACCACGAAACGGTTGGCCTCGCCGATGAGCTGCCAGACCGCCATCAGGGCCTGGTGGAACTGGAAGGCCCGCATGTGCTTGGCGTAGTCCTCAACCGTCTTCATGGCCAGGCGGCGCAACGCGCCGGCGTCCTCGGCCGGGGCCAGGGGTTCGGGCACCACCCCGCCGCGATACTGGGAGAGCATGTTCAGCACCCGGCTGAAAAGATTGCCCAGGTCGTTGGCCAGATCGGCGTTGTAGCGCTCCACCAGCAGATCCTCGGAGAAGGCGGCGTCCAGGCCGAAGGTCATCTCCCGCAGCAGGAAATAGCGGAAGGGGTCCACGCCGTAGACGCCAGCCAGGTCCAGGGGCTTGACCACGTTGCCCAGGGTCTTGCTCATCTTGCCCGCGCCCACGTTCCAATAGCCGTGCACGTTGAGGTGCCGGTAGAGATAGGCGTCGCTGGGCCTGCCCTCGGCCTTGGCCAGGGCCATCAGCATGGTGGGCCAGTAGATGCCATGGGGCTTCAAGATGTCCTTGGCGATCAGATGCTGGGCCGCCGGCCAATACTGGCCAAAAAGCGGGCCCTCGGGATAGCCCAGGCCGGTCAAATAGTTGATGAGCGCGTCGAACCAGACGTAGGTCACGAAGCGGTCGTCGAAGGGCAGCTCGATGCCCCAGGTGAGCCGGCTCTTGGGCCGGCTGATGCACAGATCCTCCAGGGGCTCGCGCAAAAAGGCCAGGACCTCGTTCTTGTAGCGCTCGGGCCGGATGAAGTCCGGGTTGCGCTGGATGTGATCGATCAGGGCCTGCTGATAGCTGCCCATGCGGAAGAAGTAGTTTTCCTCCTCGATCCAGACCGGAGGCTTCTGGTGGTCCGGGCACTTGCCGTCCACCAGCTCCTTTTCGGTCAAAAAACGCTCGCAACCCACGCAATAGTGGCCGCCGTACTGGCCCAGGTAGATGTCGCCGGCGTCATGGACCTTCTGCAAGATCAGGCGCACGGTGGCGATGTGCTCCGGGTCGGTGGTGCGGATGAAGTGATCGTTGGCGATGTTGAGCCGGGGCCAGAGGCCGCGAAACAGGCCGCTGACCCGGTCGGCGTACTCTTGGGGCTGGATGCCGGCCTTCTGGGCGGCCTCGGCGATCTTGTCGCCGTGCTCGTCGGTGCCGGTCTGGAAGCGCACGTCATAGCCCAGCAGGCGGTGGAAGCGGGCGGCCACGTCGCAGACGATGGTGGAGAAGGCGTGGCCCAGGTGGGGCTCGGCGTTGACGTAATAGATGGGCGTGGTGATGTAGAAGCTGGGATTCATGATCGTTTCCGTCCGCGCCGCCGGTGGGCTCGGCATGGCTGGCCTGGCCGGGGCGCTCCCCTCCGGGTCCCCGTTGGCCAGGCATGGTCGGTTGTTCCTCCGGCGAAAGGGCCGGAGGCGGGGTCAAGGCCCGCGCCAGGGGGCTAGCCCTGGTGGCGCTCCTTGATATGCTTCATCAGCTCGCTGGCCAACCCGGCCAAGAGCCGCAGGTGCTTGACGCTGTCGTTGGGGCGCAGGCGGGTGCCGAACTCCACCGACAGGCGGATCTCCTGGGGCGGGATGTTTTCCGGAAACAGCGTGCCGCTGATCCGCGCCCCGCGCAGGCTGGCCCCCTTGAGGTTGCAGCCGGTGAGGTCCAGGCCCGAGAGGTTGGCCGCCCGCAGGTAGGCGCCGGAGAGGTCCAGGCCGCGCAGGTTATAGCAGCGCAGGTCCAGGCTGGACAGGTTGGCTCCCCGCAAGTCCGGCGCCTGACCGGCCTCCACCAGGCGATTGAACTCCTCGTGACGCTCCTCGGTCAAAAGGGGATTCTTGGGGATGGCGCTGATGTCCACTTGACACTCTGCCATGGTCACTCCTCCTGACTGGCTGGATGGGACTCGCCCGCCCCGGCTC
>JAIUYB010000460.1 GCA_020216625.1 Desulfarculus sp. | reverse complement strand
AGGCGCACCAGGTTCAGGGCCATCACCGAATTGCCGCTGGGCAGGGCCCCGTCGTAGAATTCCTTGTCCCGGATCAGCAGGCGCTCGCCGTCGTGGGGGCTGAAGTAATAACCGCCGTGGAGCTGGTCGGCGAACAGCTCGCCAGCCAGGTCGGTCAGGCGCAGGGCCTGAGCCAGCCAGTGGGGGTCGCCCTCGGCCGCGTGCAGCTCGACGAGGCCCCAGACGAAATAGGCGTAGTCCTCCAGGTAGCCGGGGCCGCTGGTGGCCCCCTGACGCCAACGCCGCAGCAACCGGCCCTGGCCGTCGCTCAGCTCGGCCAACACGAAACGCGCCGCCCGGGCCGCCGCCGCCAAGTGCTCCGGGCGGCCCAGGGCCTGGTGGGCCTTGGCCAAGGCCGCGATCATCAGGCCGTTCCAGGCGGTGAGGATCTTGTCGTCCTTCAGCGGCCGGGGACGCTCCAAACGCGCGGTGTAGAGCATCTGGCGCGCCCGGGCCAGGTCGGCGCGGACCCTCTCCGGCTCCAGACCCCGGGACCGGGCGAAGTCATCCTCGTCGCGGGCGGCGTGGAGCACGCTGCGGCCGTGCTCGAAGTTGCCGGGGCTGCCCACGTCGTAATAGCGCCGGAACAGCTCGCCCAGCTCCGGCCCCAGGACCTGATCCACCTCCGCCGGGCTCCAGACGTAGAAGCGCCCCTCCTCGCCCTGGCTGTCGGCGTCCTCGGCCGAGAAGAACCCGCCCAGGGGATGGGTCAGGTCCCGCAGCACGTAGGTGATGATTTCCTCCACCACCTGGGCGAAAAAGGGGTCGCCGGTGAGCTGGTGGGCCTCGGCGTAGGCCAGGGTCAACAACGCCTGGTCGTAGAGCATCTTCTCGAAATGCGGCACCAGCCAGCGCTCGTCCACGCTGTAGCGGGCAAAGCCCAGGCCCAGGTGGTCGAAGATGCCGCCCCGGCGCATGGCCGCGAGGGTGGTCTGGACCATCTCCAAGGCCTTGGAGCGGGGCTGGCGCAGGTGCCAGCGCAGCAGGAAATTCAGGTGGTGCGGGGTGGGGAACTTGGGGGCGGAGCCAAAGCCGCCGCGCTTGGCGTCGAAGGTCTTGGCCAACTGCCAGTAACCCTTCTCCAGGATCTTCTCGTCCGGCTCGGCCCCGGCGGTCTGGGGCCGGGGTTTCAGGACGCGGGCCACCTCGGCCCCGGCCTCCATCAGCCGGGGGCGGTCATCGCGCCACAAGCGGGCGATCTCGCTGATCAATTGGAGAAACCCAGGCCGGCCATACATCCCGGTGGGCGGAAAATAGGTGCCGGCGAAGAAGGGCCTGCCGTCGGCGTCCATGAAGATGGTCAGCGGCCAGCCGCCAGAGCCGGTCAGGGCCTGGCAGACGCTCATGTAGACGCCGTCCACGTCCGGACGTTCCTCGCGGTCCACCTTGATGGAGACGAAATCCCGGTTCAGCGCCGCCGCCACCCGCTGGTCCTCGAACGACTCGTGAGCCATGACGTGGCACCAATGGCAGGTGGCGTAGCCGATGGACAAAAAGATGGGTTTGTCCTCTCGCCGGGCCCGGGCGAAGGCCTCCTCCCCCCAGGGATGCCAGTCCACCGGGTTGTTGGCGTGTTGCAGGAGATAGGGGCTCGCTTCCCCGGCCAGGTGGTTGGGCATGTGGCTTCTCCCCTGATGGTGGTCGGTCGGAGGAAAGCTGGGGGGAAGGCCGCGCGGCCTTCCCCCCTCGGCGGGCGTCCCGGCCCGGTGGGAGCCCAGGCCGGACCAGGCGACTTCCCGCTGGCGTCAGTCTTCTTTTTCCACCACCTTGCCCTTGTGCTTGGTGCCGCACATGGGGCAGAGGATCTCGATCTCCTTCTCGTCGCCGATGAACTTCTCGCGCAGCTTCTCCGGTCCCAAAAAACTGACGTCGCCACAGGCGCAGGCCGGGCATTCGGCCCGGACCTCGAAACGTTTCTTCTTGGACATGACGCGATCCCTCCCGCTGGTCGGTGTGCGGCCCGCCGGCTTGGCGGGCGTCCCTACTTTGATTATAGGCTCGCCAACCGCTCGGGCAAGTCTCATCATCCGCCCGGTCCGGCTTGACCCCGGCCGCCGCCGGGCGCATCCTGAAATCAACTCGGCGCGCGCGAGCGCCCTCCCCCAGCCACCAGCGGAGGCGATCATGAAACCCCTGGCCATCCTGGCGGCCCTGGGCCTGGTCCTGGCGGCGGCCCCGGTTCTTGGACAGATGCCCGGGGCCGATCCCCAGGCCCTGTGGACCTATTTCACCCAACAGTCGCCCTACCAGAAATGGGGCCAATGGCCGGACTTCGCCGGCCGCCAGCCGGGCAAGTCGCCCCACGGCGATTTCGTCGCGGTCTATGTGAACCCCATCGCCCTGGAGGCCAAGGGCGTGCCCTTGCCGGCCGGCTCGCTGATCGTCAAGGACGGCTTTAACGCCGCCGGCCAGCTCACCAGCATCACGGTGATGTACAAGGTGCCGGGCTACAACCCCGCCGGGGGGGACTGGTTCTGGGCCCGCTACAGCCCCCAGGGCCAGGCCGGGCCCTTTGGCCAGCCCCGGGGCTGCGTGGGCTGTCATGGCGCCGGCGCGGCCAACGACCACGTCCTGGCCCACCGCTATCGCTAGCCCCCGGGAGGCCCTCGCCATGCTCTACCTGCACCCCGTCGCCCAAATCACGGCCACCCTGCTCTGCCTCTACGCCCTCTGGCTGGGCTGGGCCCGCCTTAAGAGCCTGCACCTGGGGCGCCAGACCCGTTTTCAGCGCCAACGCCATGCGCTGGCGGGCGGGATGGGCCTGGGCTTGATGACCCTGGGGGTTTTCGGCGGTCTGATCATGGCGCGGCTGTATTTCGGCGGCTGGCTGCTCACCGGCGAGCACGGCGTGATCGGGCTGGTGATGCTGCCGTTCATGCTCTTTGGCCTGGCCAGCGGCTGGGCGCTATATCAACGCCCCGGACCGCGCAAGCTCTTGCCCCTGTTGCACGGGCTCAACAACCTGTTGGTGCTGATCCTGGCCGTGCTCCAGATCTGGGAGGGGAGCGAGGT
>JAIUYB010000459.1 GCA_020216625.1 Desulfarculus sp. | reverse complement strand
TGGCCTTCGCCGACCGGCTGGCCTTGATCGAGGCGGCCCAGGAGATGTTCGAGGAGGACGAGGTGGTGTTGGTCAAGGGCTCGCGCTCCATGGGCATGGAGCGGGTGGTCAAGGCCCTGACCACGGGGGAGGTGGCCTGATGCTCTATCATCTGCTATACCCCCTGCGCGACATTCTGGCCGGGTTCAACGTCTTTCGCTACATCAGCTTCCGCACCATCTGGGCCACCCTGACCGCCCTGGTCATCGCCCTGGTGCTGGGCCCCTGGCTGATCCGAAAGCTGCGCCAGCTCCAGATCGGCCAGCACATCCGGGAGCTGGGGCCCAAGAGCCACCTGGCCAAGGCTGGCACTCCCACCATGGGCGGTCTATTGATCCTATTTTCGGTCACGGTGTCGGCCCTGCTCTGGGGCGACCTGACCAGCTTCTATCTCTGGCTGGCCCTCTTGACCACCCTGGCCTTCGGAGCCATCGGGTTCGCCGACGACTACCTGAAGAAGGTGGCCAAGCGCAACGAGGGCGGCCTCAGCGCTCGCCAGAAGTTCCTGGCCCAGGTGGCGGTGGGCTGCGCCGGGGCCCTGGCCCTCTACCTGCACCCGGGCTACAACACCCAGCTGGCGGTGCCCTTCCTCAAGTTCGTCACCCCGGACCTGGGCTGGGGCTACATTCCCCTGGCGGTCTTCATCCTGGTGGGCGCCAGCAACGCGGTAAACCTCACCGACGGCCTGGACGGCCTGGCCGCCGGGCCGTTCCTGGTGGCTGCCAGCGCCTACCTGATCCTGGCCTACCTGGCCGGCAACGCCAAGACGGCGGCCTATCTCCAAATCTTCCACGTGGTGGGGGTGGGCGAGCTGGCGGTCTTCTGCGGGGCCATGGTTGGCGCGGTGATGGGCTTTCTTTGGTACAACAGCTACCCCGCCCAGGTCTTCATGGGCGACACCGGCTCCCTGGCCCTGGGCGGCGCCCTGGGCTGCGTGGCCCTGGCCACCAAGCACGAGATCCTGCTGGTGCTGGTGGGCGGCATCTTCGTGGTGGAGGCGGTGAGCGTGATCATGCAGGTGGGCTTCTTCAAGATGACCCATGGCAAACGCATCTTCCGCATGGCCCCCCTGCACCACCACTTCGAACTCAAGGGCTGGGCCGAGCCCAAGGTCATCGTGCGCTTCTGGATCATCGCGGTGATCCTGGCGCTCTTGGCCTTCTCCACCCTGAAGCTGAGGTAGGATCGCGGTGAACCTGCGCCACAAGAAAGTCCTGGTGGTTGGTCTGGGCAAGAGCGGGCGGGCGGTCTGCCGGCTGTGCCTGGGCCATGGCGCGCTGGTGCGGGCCACCGATCAGTCTTCGGCCATCGCCGGCTGCGAGGAGCTTGGCGATCAGGGGGTGAGCCTGAGCCTGGGCGGCCACCGTCCCGAGGACTTCGCCTGGGCCGAGCTGATCGTGCTCTCCCCTGGCGTGGACCACCGCCTGCCGGAGATCACCCAAGCGGCGGCCCGGGGCGCGGAGGTCATCGGCGAGCTGGAGTTGGGATATCGTTTCCTCAAGGCGCCGGCGGTGATGATCACCGGCAGCAACGGCAAGACCACCGTCACCACCCTGGTGGCCGAGATCCTGGCCGCCGCCGGGATGCGGGTCTTCGCCGGCGGCAACCTGGGAACCCCGCTCTGCGACTTGGTGGCCGGCCGCCAGGAGATCGACTGGGCGGTGCTGGAGGTCAGCAGCTTCCAGACCGACACCATGGCCCAATTGCGGCCCCGGGTGGGGGTGATCCTGAACATCACCCCGGACCACCTGGACCGCTATGCCAGCTTCGACGACTACGCCGCCAGCAAGTTCCGGCTCTTCGCCAACCAACGCCACGACGACCTGGCCATCCTCTGCTTCTCCGACTGGGAGGTGGCTCGCCGCTTCTATCTGGCCCCGGCCCGGATCTGGGCCTACGCCGCCGACCGCCAGCCCCACCCCGGCGGCTGGTTGGAAGGCGACGATCTGGTGTGCGACACCGGCGACGGCGAGCAGGTGCGCCTGAGCGCGGCCAACAGCCGCCTGGTGGGAAGCTTCAACCGCCTGAACCTGTTGGCCGCCAGCCTGGTGGCCAAGGCCTGTGGCGTGGACCCGGCCGTCACCCAGCGGGTGATCGACGGGTTCGGGGGACTGGGCCATCGCCTGCAGTACGTGGCCAGCATCGACGGCGTGGACTATTACGACGACAGCAAGGGCACCAACGTGGGGGCGGTTCAGGCGGCGCTGACCGCCATCGAGCGCCCGGTGGTGCTGCTGTTGGGCGGGCGCGACAAGGACGGCCGCTTCGCCGACCTGGCTCCCCAGGCTCGGGGCAAGGTGGTCCAAATCCTGTGCTTTGGCGA
Source organism: Desulfarculus sp. (assembly GCA_020216625.1). Lineage (GTDB taxonomy): Bacteria > Desulfobacterota > Desulfarculia > Desulfarculales > Desulfarculaceae > JACRDC01. Next base: position 718 of record JAIUYB010000459.1, on the reverse strand, counting down.
AGCCGGTCCGTCCATCCACCAGCAGGTGAGCGACTTGGCCCCGGCGGAGGTCGCGCCCGACCTGGCCACCGCCGTCGCCCGGGCCCGGGCGTTGGCCACCCGGGGCCAGGTGGTGCTGCTCTCCCCGGGTTGCGCCAGCTTCGACGCCTACACCGGCTACGCCCAGCGGGGCGATCACTTCCAGGCCCTGGTTCGCGCGGAGGCTGAACGTGGCTGAGATGGCCCCGGCATACCGCTACGCGACCCCATCACCAGAGGGCGGCGCGGCCTACGCCTCTCGCCTGGGCGACCCCTGGCTGCTCCTGGCCGCCCTAACCCTAGTGGGCATCGGCTTGGTGATGGTTTTTTCCAGCAGCAGCGCCATCGCCGAGAAGCGCTACCTGGACGCGGCCTACTTTTTGAAGCACCAGGCGGTGCACATGACGGCCGGCCTGATCCTGATGGTATTTCTGGCCACGCGCGACGTGGACAGCCTGCGCGCCTTCGCCTGGCCGCTGGTCATCGCGGTCTTCGCGGCCTTGGTGCTGGTGCTGATCCCCGGAGTGGGGCATCGCGCCGGCGGCGCGGCGCGCTGGCTGCGCCTGGGATTCTTCTCCCTGCAGCCGGCCGAGTTGGCCAAGCTGGCCCTGGTGCTCTTCCTGGCCGATTTTCTGGCCAAGCGCCAGGCCGACGCCAAAAGCCTGCTCGGGGTGTTCCTGCCCTGCCTGGGGCTGGCCCT
>JAIUYB010000458.1 GCA_020216625.1 Desulfarculus sp. | reverse complement strand
CCCGGCCGAGGGCTGGATCGCGGCTTGCGTGGCCGAGGCGGTGCCGGTGGTGGAGACCGCCGGCCGCCCGCCGGGGCCCTTCCTGGCCAGCCTCCAGGACGCCGGCATCAAGGTGATGCACAAGTGTCCCTCGCTGCGCCACGCCCTCAGCGCCCAACGGGCCGGGGTGGACGCGGTGACGGTGGTGGGCATGGAGTGCGGCGGCCATCCCGGCCTGGACGGCGTGGGCAGCCTGGTGCTGGCCCGCCGGGCGGCGGCGGAGCTGTCCATCCCCCTGGTGGTGGGCGGGGGCGTGGCCGACGGATTCGGTCTGGCCGCGGCCCTGGCCCTGGGCGCGGACGGGGTGGTCATGGGCACCCGCTTCCTGCTGGCCCGGGAGACTGGCCTGCCCCCGGCGGTGGCCCAGCGCCTCTTGGCCAGCGACGAGCGCTCCACCCGCCTGGTGATGCAATCGCTCAAAAACACCGCCCGGGTGCTGGACAACGCCCCGGCCCGCGCGGTGGCCGCGGCCGAGGAGCGGGGAGCGGATCTGGAGGAACTGCGTCCGCTGATCAGCGGCCAGCGGGGCCAGGCCGCCCTGATGGCCGACGACCCCGAGGGCGGCCTGCTGGCCTTGGGTCAGTGCGTGGGCCTGGTGCGGGAGATCCTGCCGGCGGCCGAGATCATCAAACAAACCCTGGCCGAGGCCCGCGCGGCGGCCGCCCGGCTGGGCCGGATCATGGAGGATTGACGGTGGCGGATAACCCTGGCGTGGTGCTGGTGCGCGACGAGGGCGCGGTGCGGGTGCTGACCCTGAACCGGCCCGAACGCCTGAACGCCCTGAACGAGGAGCTCAAGGACGCCATGATGGCGGCCCTGCAAGAGGCCAAGTTCGATCCCGAGGTGGCGGCGGTGATCGTCACCGGGGCCGGCCGGGCCTTCAGCGCCGGGGCGGACCTGGCCTATTTCGAGGCCATGGCCGCCTCCCAGGATCGGGCCGCCCGCGAGCGCTTCGGCGACCTGGACTTCCCCCGGGCGCTGTACAACTTTCCCAAGCCCCTGATCGCGGCCATCAACGGTCCTGGCGTGGGTTGGGGGGCCACCATGCCCCTGTTGTGCGACCTGCGCCTGGCCAGCCGCACGGCCACCTTCTCCTTCGGCTTCGTGCGGGTGGGCGTCACCCCGGAGTTCGGTTCGGCCCATCTGTTAGGGCGACTGGTGGGTCTGGGCCGGGCCATGGAGCTGGTGCTGACCGCGCGCCAGTTCGACGCGGCCGAGGCCCTGGAAATGGGCCTGCTCAACCGGGTGACCGAGCCCGAGGAGCTGATGCCCGCCGCCCTGGAGCTGGCGCGGACCATCGCCGCCCATCCCCGCCCGGCGGTGGCCATGGCCAAGGAGGTCATGCAGTTGGGCGCGCAGAGCGACATGGAGACCACCATGCGCCACGAGATCCAGCTCTTCAAGGCCGCCATGGCCACGCCCGAGCACCGTCAGGCCGTGGCCTTGATGCGCCAGGCCATCAAGGACAAAGGCCAGGGTTCCTGATCAAAAACCGCTTGATTGGCGCACAGCCCGGAGGGATTGATTGGCCGTGTCCGCCGAATCCACGCCGCTGACCCCGGCCCAAACCGCGCCGGCGCTGGTCTGGCTGGCCCAGGTCTTTTGGGGCCCGGACCCCGAGCAATGCCGCGACCTTCTGGCCGCCGTACCAGCCCTGGCGGACCTGGCCGAGGCCCTGGGGCCGGACCGGTCCGCCCCGGCCCGGAGTCTGGCCGCCTGGCTGTCGACCCAGCCCGACCCGGCGGCCCTGTGCCGCCAGCTGGAGCCGGCCCACGTGGCCCTGTTCATCGCCCGGCCCGGCGGGGTGGTCGCCCCGCCCTACCAGTCCTGTTATCAAGCGCCGGGCCTACTGATGGGTCCACCGGCCCGGGAGATGGCCCGCCGCCTGGAGGAGGCCGGCCTGAGCCTGGCCCGGGCCGGCGAACCTCCGGACCACCTGGCGGCCGAGCTGGAATACCTGGCCCATCTGTTGTCCGATCCCCGCACCAGCGCCGAGGGGCTGGCCTTCGCCCAGGGCCAATTGCGCCCCTGGCTGGCGGAGTTGGCCAGTCGCCTGGCGGCCGCGCCCGGCTGCCCCTTCTACGCTCTGGCCGCCGCCCTGACCCTGGCCATCATCGACGGCCTGGAGGGTTAGGGGGCCGGGGCCAGCATCACCGCCTTGAGTCGGCGCAGCAGAGCCTCGTGATCGCCCACCGGACCGGAGTAAATGGCCTCGATCCGCATCCGACCTCCGGGCTGGCGCTTGAGCAGGTAAGAGACCGGCAGGGTCGGCTCTCCTAGACAATGGAACAGGTCGCGGCGGGTGTCGGCGAACAGCGGGAAGGCCACCTGGTGCTCGCGCCGGAATCGGCGCACCTCGCGGTACTGGCTGCCCACCCCCAGGCCGATCAGGCGCAGACGGTCGCGCAGGTAGGCGTCGGCCGCGATCTCCCTGACCAGCAGGTTGTACTCCGGCACCGCCTCCAAGCACCCCAGACATAATTCCTGGTATAGCTCCACCAGCAGATAATCGACGCTCATCTCACCCGGGGAGAAGGCCTTGGACCCCGGAGGCAGACCAAGATAGGCCCGGTCGTCATCGCCATCCAGGACCACCAGGCGGCAACTGGGGAAATCGTCGCCCTCCCGCAAGCCCGGCGCGGCGTCGGGCAGGGGCTGGCCGGTGAACTCCAGCCAGCCGTAATAGCCATTGGGCAGACGCCGGACGTTGGTATAGCCCAGGCGGACGATCCAGGCGGCGGCGATGCCGCTGCGCAGGCAGCGGAAGCTGCGGCAATAGACCACCACCGGCCGGTTCGGGTCCGTCCCCAACAGTTCGCGCAGGCGCTGGGCCTTGTCTGGCCTCAGATCCAGGCGATCTCCCAGGTGGAACTCCAGATTCACCGCGCCGGGCAGGTGGCCGCGTTCGTATTCATAGTCCGGCCGCACGTCCAGGATGACCGGCGCGGGTCCAGATTCCAGCAGGGCCTTGACCCCGGCCTCGTCAGTCAGGCGATAGCCATCCCGGGTCGCCTCCGCCGCCATGGCCGGCCACCACTCCGGCTGCT
>JAIUYB010000007.1 GCA_020216625.1 Desulfarculus sp. | reverse complement strand
TCCCCAGGCTCCTCTCACCCGGTTGTTACTCGCTGCCCGGGCGTACTCTCGTGAACTCCTCCACGCAGCCGGCACAGTAGCACCGACCACAATCAATCTCGCCTCGATATTCTTCTTTCAGGTCTTCTTCTGCGATGCAGTATTGGTGGTTGTAAAAAATACTTCTCACGGCTAGTAGTTCCTGATCATCACCTCTTGGGCCTGGGTGGGGGCGTCCTTGTTCACCGAGTATTTCAGGCTGACCGGCTCCATGCGGAAGGCTCCGAACAACTCGCGCACCTCGGGGCGGTCGTTCAGGGTGAGGAGGAACTTGCCTTGAATGCCGGCCAGCAGGTCAGCCAGATGGGCGAAGTCCTCCCGGCCGAAGACGTCCTTACCGTAGTCGTTCTCACAGCCCCAATAGGGCGGGTCCACGAAAAAGAAGGTATGGGGCCGGTCGTAGCGCTCGATCACCTGGGCGTAGGGTAGGCTCTCCAGGTAGACCTGGGCCAGGCGCAGGTGGGCGGCCGACAGCTCCTCTTCGACTCGCAGCAGGTTCAGCTTGGGCGGCCGGGTGGTGGTGGTGCCGAAGGCCGGCGAGTTGATCCGTCCGCCGAAGCAGCTGCGTTGCACGTAGAAGAAGCGGGCGGCGCGCTGAATGTCGGTCAGGGTGTCGGGCCGCACCCGCTTCAACCGCTGAAATTCATCGCGGGAAACCAACATCCACTTGAAGTAGCGGACAAACTCCTCCAGGTGGTTCTGGACCACCCGGTAGAGGGTGACCAGGTCCAGGTTCACGTCGTTGAGCACCTCGACCTTGCTGGGCTCCTTGCGAAAGAGAATCCAGGCCGCGCCGGCGAAGGGCTCGCAGAAGCAGACGTGCTCGGGTATGCGCTCGATGATCCGGCCGGCCAGGCGGTACTTGCCGCCCATCCAGCCGCGCAGCGGGCTGTTGATGCCTCCCATGCTGGTTACCTTTGCGTGATGCGGCGAACCTGCTACTTTCACCGGATTCCCTATGGAGCAGCGGTTTCGGCCGTGGTCCGATGCGAGCACATCGGGTCAGCGGGGGAGCTGGTACCTCCCCCGCCTGTTCCACCTCACCGGAGCCGGATGGCCTGGTGCCGCCAGCCGGCCCGAATCAACCAGATCGCCAGGTGCATTGGCGTGGGACAGGGGTGGCCACCCCCGATGTCCAGGCCCATGAAGTCGGTGATGACGCGGTAGGCGGCCTCGGAGCAGATGTCGCGACCGTGGTCCAGCCGGCGGCGCAGGCCCTCCAGGTCGCCGTCCCAGGAATAGCGCTCCAGGGCGTAGATATCGCGGAAGCCGTAGGGCGCGCCGTTGCGGGGGATGGTGCGGATCACGCCCTCGGCCCGGGCCAGGCTGTCGGGCCAGGGCAAGGGCGGGTCCCAGAGGTGCAGGATCAGCCCCCGGCAATGCTCCAGGTTGGGATAGCCGGCCCCGCCGGCGTTCTGGGAGGCGAAGCAGCCCTCGATGGCGTAGATCTGCGCGTGGTGCAGGCGCGCCCAGCGCCGCTCCTCGGGGGTTCCCAGGTCCTCCAGGTCGAAGATGCGGGCCTGGGCGCGGCGGATGCCGATGGCCACCGGCTGCAGGGCCTGGCGATACCAGGGGGCGTCCTCGGGCATCTCGACCATGGCCACCATGCCCCGGCGCAGATCGGGCCAGCCGGCGGCCGCGTAGGCGGCCAGGTCCACCACCTGGACGGTGTCGCGGGGTTCCAGGCCCATGGCTACTGCCCGCCCTGGGCCGGGGATTCGCCGACCTGGCTGCTGTGGTCGTCGGTGCTGTCGTGGCTGTCGCTGACGCCTTGGCTGGGTGCGCCGCCCTGACCCACATAATAGCTGATCGGGCTTTGGCCGCCGGTGTTGTTGAAACTGCCGGTGATGTGAGTGCCGGCGTTGCGCCCCACCACGTCGGCCAACTGCACCGCCTTCTCCCCAGCGAAATAGATGCCGCCCACCACTCCCAGGATGCCCAGGCCCTCGCGGGCCACCGGGGCCCACTCGTTTTGATGTTGCCTGACCAGGCCGCCCCCGTTGCCTCCGCCCAGGGGTGCGTAAACCGCCAGCGATTCCACGCCCCGCAGCTCGATCTGCTCCCCAGCCTTGGCTCGCAACTCCAGGAGGGGTTTCTGCATCTTCAGGGCCTCCAACTGAGCATTGAGAAAGGCCGTCTTCTCCTCGGAAGTGGCGCAGCCGCTCACGGCCAGCAGCACCATGCCCAACAGAGGCAGGGCGGCCCAATAGCTCCACCTGATCATGACGAGCTTCATCTTCCCCTCCCTCACTCGGTGGACGTCTTGGGCAGCTTGTGGCGCAGGGCCAGGCCGATGATGCCAGTGGCGGCGGTTTGCAGCGCGGCGGCGAGGGTCAGCTCGCCGCTGGCCCAGCCCAGGGCGGCGGCGGCGATCACCCCTACGCAGGCGGCGAAGGTCTTGGTCTTCCACAGGGGCTTGGTCTCGGTTTTGGGCATGGCTTTCCTTCCTTTTCGGGTTTTGCTACTTGAGCGTCCAAATGGTTTGGGCCAGGTCGGCGCAACGGCGGGACCAGCCGAGGATGAAGGCGGCCTGGTCCGGGCGCTGCCCGACCCGCTGGGCGTGATGGATCTGTCGCTGCCAGACCAGGCGCTGGGCCAGGTGTAATGGGGCATCGGGGCGCAGGCTGGCCATGGTCTTCAGGGCCTGCAAGGTGCGGGGGCCGAGGCGGCCGTCCACCGCCAGATTGGTGTGGGAGACGCCCCGGCCGGCGCTGCCGGGTTCGGCCAGAGGCCAGGCCCCGGCCCAGGCCTGGTTGATCGCCGTTTGCAGCCATTGCACCGGCCGCCGCACCCCGCACAGCACGGCCGAATCCAGCAGGGCCAGGGCGATGGCCGGCGGCAAATCATCGCCCCGGACGGTCCGCCAATATTCGGCGTGGTAGATGGCCAGGGCCTCGGCCATATCCACCCGGCCGTCAACCCAGGCCCGGGGATGAAAATTCCGGGCGATGCCGAAATCGGTGCGGCCGCCGGCGTCGAGGGCGTGGTCGCTGAAACCGCCCTCGGCGGCCAAAGTGAAGGCGATGGCCTCCAGGAAGGCGGGAGAATAGTCGGCGGCAAAGGCCTGCAATCCGGGAGACACGAGGCTAGACCTCCAGGCCCAGGGAGGTCAGCAAGGTGCGCAATTCCTCCAGGCTTTGGGCCAGGTCCACCTGGTGGGTCAGCAGCCGCTTCTGCTTCAGGGTCTGGCCGATCTTGACCTCGAAAACCCGGCGGTTGGCCAGGATGCTGTCGGCCAAATCCTCCCGGGTCTCGCCTTCCTCCGAGTCCAGGACCAATGCATCGAGCAGGGGAGTAAGCGCCTCGGGGTCAGCCTTGCAGGCCAGAGCCTGTTGATACTGCATCTCCCAGGTTTCGCGCTCCACCTTGGTCCAGCGGGCCATGTCCGGGTCTTCGTTGGCCAGGCGGTCGAAATAGAGACTGATTTGCTGGAGGCAGATGATCTTGGCCTGGGCCAGGTCGTCCACCTGGTAGAAGGGGCTTTCCCGGGCCACCAGCCAATGCAGATAGACCAGAACCTTATCGATATAGGCCTCGTATTCCGGATTGGGAAACTGGCCCTTGGCCACCGCCCCGCCTTCCTGGCGCAGATGATAAATGGGTGCCACGCCAGGGCCGGTGCGGGCCTCGTAATTGACGCCTCTTACTCCGGGCGGCAGGGTGTAATCCGGCTCCAACTCCCAGAAGTCCTCCAGGCCAATCGTGACCGTGGTGACACCGTTGCTGATGGTCAGAAGATCGTTGGGTTCGTGGATGAAAGCCCGGAAAGGCAACATGCTGAACCTCCTCAGCCCAGGTATTGGATGTAGCGCAGGCCATGCCAGGGCACCTGTTTGCGATGGCTGTAGGTGATGGAGTGGTCATGGACCCAGCCATAGGTGGCGTGATACTCGATGTTGTCCTTGTAGACGGTGCTGCTCTCGTGGGTGTGGGGCGCGGAAAGGCCGTTGATGACCAGGCCGTCGCTCACTTCGTCCATGTCTCCGCCCACCGCGCCCAGGGGGTGCTCGCCTCCGTCGGCTCCCAGGAGAATGCGCCCCCGGCAGTCGCGGGTTCCGGCTTGGCCGTCGGCCATCATCCAACCCGGGCCGAGCCGGGTGGGATCGCCGTGATAGGCCAGGATCAGCCGCTCAACCGGTCCGCTTTCAGTGAGCGTCCGCAGCGCCACCAGGGCCAGGAACGGCGGCTTGGTCAGGGTCTTGACGCCGGTCAATTCGCCGCCATGGTCGTGGGCTCCGGTGTTGACCGTGCAATGCCTTTTCGAGCTGGCGTTAATGACCCCGGGGCACTGGCCCGGACCATGGTCATGAGCTCCGGCCGAGCCGATGCCGGTGAAGGTCAGGGTGGCTTGGTCGCTGCCGGCCTGGCCTCGAAGATCATCCACCCGGCCTTGTATGAAGCGTCCGCGCAGGTCAGTGAACTCGCTCCATTCCTCTCCGGGCGTGTCCACGTCGCGCCAGACGATGGCCCCGGCCGGAAACTTGCTGCGGCTTTTGCTGGCCATGACATAGGCCAGCTGGTAGCAGGGCGGGAGGTAGTGCACGCTCAGGCCGTCGATGGTGTGGGAGTGGTCGCCAGCGCCCCAGACGTGACGCGCCCAGCCGCCGGTGCAAGAACCGTGGTCGCGGTCGCCGCCACCGGAGGTGTGCGCGCCGGAGGCGGCCATGGTGGGGGTGGAGGTGGGGCCGAGATCGCCGCCGCCGGGACCGGCGAAGGTTTCATTTTGGCCGATGATGAAGCGCTCACTCAAATCGGGGGTGCCCTGGCTGCCATCGCAGAGCAGCCAGCCATCCAGGGCGGCGATCTCGGCCAGGGAGCCCTCGAAAGCCACCACCGCTCCGGCCGGGATGGCGCTGGCGTGGTGCAAGCGGCGATGGGGCAGCAGGGACATTACCAGGCCTCCGGCTTGGCCACGGCCAGGTATTGCAGCAGCACACCGTGCAACCAGGCCCCGGCGATCGAATCGCCCGGTCCGCCGGTCAGGCGGCAGAGGTCGAAGTCCAGCAGGCAGCCCGTGCTGATCTCGCCGGCCGGGGTCAGGGCCGGGCTGGGTCCGCTGATCTCCTGACCGCCGCCGCCGGCGGCGCTGACCAGGCCGGACATCTGGGTCGCCACGCTCCAGGCGGCATCGATGGTCTGTCCCTGGCCCACGGCCTTGGCCCGCACCGCCCAGGTCACCGTCTCGCCGGCCGAGGCCTCGGGCGCGCCTTGCCAATACGCCTTTAGCTTGAATGGACCCCGGTCCCAGTCCCCGGGCAAGGCCAGCTGGAACTGAACGTGGGAAGGCGCGGCCGGGCCGAAGACATAAGCGTCGCGGTTGACCTGGTGGCCGGCGCTGACCAGGGTCAGGGCCTCGGCTCCGTCGCTATCGGTGGGGGTCATGGCCGCCGCCGGCACGTATATCTCAACAGGGCGCTGATCCAGCTCGGCATAGGCCTGAGCGATGGCCGCCCACTGCTGGGCGATCGCGGCATACTCCGCCACCCACTGGCCCTGGATATCGACCAGGGTGGAGCCAATCGCGTCGATCTCGGCCCGGGCCTGGTCCAGGATGGGCTGCAGCACGTTGTTGATGCGCGCCAGGCCGTGGTTCTGGACCTGGAGCACGGCCGCCTCCCAGCCGACCTTCAGCTCTTCCAGGACGTGCAGGCGGCCGTCGATGTCGCTGAATCGCCGGGTCAGCTCGGGTCCGGAGAGGACGGTCTTGCCCTCGGTGACCGCGTATTCCAGGAACTTGCGCATGCCGGAATCCTCCGAGGCACTCGACTATTTGGCCACGTCCATGCGCCGGGCCACGTGGAAGCAGGCCAGAGCGGTGGTGGTGGTCCCCTCCACCTGGATCTGGTACTGCTCGATGCCCACGCCCGGCGCGGGGGTGAAGTTGAAGGTGCGGCGGGTGAGCGGTATCACCTGGCCGAAAAAGGGCTCGCTGCGCGGCTGGTCGCTGACCGAGGTCGGCTCGTAGGTCACTCCGCCGGCCTTCAGCTGGCAGGTGCAGGTGTGTTTGGTTTCGTCCCAGGCCTGGAGGTCCAGGATCACGTCAATGTCCTCGCTGGGCGCGCTCAGGATGCGTTGGGTGGACAGATGCCGGAAGTTGGTGGCCGGCCGGGCGGCCTGGAAGCGGGAGCCGGAGAGCGCGAAGCCGGGCATCAGGTCCTGGCTGCCCACGAAGACCGTGCGCAGCTTGAGCATGGCCGGCAGGCCCAGGAGCTGGCCGGCGGTGCCTGCGGCCACCGGGTGCCAGACCCCGTCGCCGGGTTTCTGGTACTCGATGACGAGTTGGGTGCTGTCGGGGACGATGGCCTCCATCAGGAGATCCAGATCGGCGATGCCGCTGGCCAGGTCAAGCGGCTCCAGCTCGGCGATGGTGCGCACGTTGGCGAACTGGGCGTAATAGAGGCGCATCATCAGGTCGCGCTCGTGGTCGCCCACGTAATAGGCTCCGTCGGTGCTGTGGAACAGGGTGCCGTTGGTCATGTAGGTGCCGTGGACGGTGGCCACGTGGTGATCGCCGCCGGTGGTCAGGACCAGGGCGTAGCGCTTGCCGGCCTCCAGGTAGACTGGCTGGGGGAAGGTGAAGACGGTCTCGTTGGGGCGGATTCTGAGGTCGGCGGCCGCGACGCTGGTGGCCCCGATGCAGCGTCTCTTGTCGGGCATGCCCAGGGTGACCTCGCACAGGTGCAGATGGATCACGCCGTCGGCCCCGGCCTTGTCGAACTGCAAGCCGATCCTGGTCAGCCAGCCGTTCTGGCTGTTAAGGAAGGTCTGGGCGATCTGCGCCCCCTGGATCACGTGCTCAACCACCTCGGTGTACCAGTAGGTCTCCTGCACGGTGTCGATCCAATATTCGCGCAGGCGCAGCCACCGGTGGTCTCCGTGCTGGCCATATTCCTCTAGGGCTTGCCAGCCGCTGGGGGAGCCGCCGAAGACGTTGGTGACGTAGTCCTCCATGCCCTGTTGCCAGCCCGCGCCGTTGGTGCAGACCTCGCGGGTGGGGCCATAGCGCACCCGCTGCACGGTGCGCACGCCCTGTTTGAGGACGTGCTCCTCATAGGTGTACTGGCTGATGGCCAGGCTGCCCTTGTAGCCGTCGACCACCTGCACCCGGGCCACGTGGACGTAGGCCGGCAGGATCAGGCCGTCGTGATTCTTCACGGCGGTCTCGTAGGGGTTGAACAGGGCCGGCTGGCGCTCGGTCTGGCCGGCCCAGGGGAAGCGGATGCCCTCCTCCACCCGGGCGTAGAACTCCGGGTGGGCGGTGTCGGACTCGGCCGGGGAGAGGAAGGAGTCGCCGGCGTAGCTGGCGTAGGCGTCGGGCAGCTGAGCCAGATCCTTCAGGAGGGCCACGTCGGCGGCGATCTCGTTGATATTGACCGGGGCCTTGATGCGGGCCAGGCGGTGGTAGAGGTTGGCGATGTCGGAGATGAGGCTGGCGATCTTGGGCGTGGCCTGGGCGATCCAGGCCGCGTTGGCCAGCGTCGCCTGCCAGACCTCAAAGAGCCGCATCAGTCGCTTGTTCTCGGCCAGGACGATCTCCTGCACGCCGGAGGTGTTCAGGCGCACGTGGGCGATGATGGTGTAGCCGGTGGGCGGTTCCGGTTTCTGAGGATCGGCCGACTCCAGACCCGGTTGGATGTGCACCACCACCTCCCGCCGCAGCTCCATGGCCACCGCCCGGGGCTCGGTCTGGCCGGTGTCCAGGTCGATCAGGAAGTCCCGGGGCTGGATGTCGCTCTCGATCTCCTGGCCGATGACGCTGACTGCCAGCCAGCGCTGGTCGGAGACGGGCAGCTGGCTGAATACGCTGACCGTCTCGGCCTGGTCCTTGCGGTAAACCAGGCCGGTGGCCCCGGACCAGAGGCGGCCGCTGGCCACCTGCAGCTCGGTGGCGCTGGGGGCGCTGACCACCAGGCCCACGAACATGCTCTCGCCGGTGATGGCGTCGCTGATCAGGTGCCTCAGTGACTGGTCGCTGAACAACTGGACGTTGTTCAGGTCCAGGGCCTGGGCCTCCTGGCGATCGCGGAAGATTACTTGGCGCTCCATTAGAAAACCTCCAGACGGTAGTCACCGGCCTTGGCCGAGCCGGCCAGGAGGCCGGCGCTGGCGGTGATGGGTTTACGGTTGGCGATGGCCAGCTCGATCTTGTCTGACATGCGCTTGGCTAGGCGGCCCACCTGGCGGGCGCGGGCGATGCGGGCGGCGGCGTCGGAGACATAGGGAAAGCCGCCCAGGTGCAGGGGGGTGTGGAAGGCCCCCGCCGGCCGCCGGGCGGCCAGGTCCAGGGCCACCTCGGCGGTGTGGGTCGGCATGCCGCCCAGGCGGAAGGCTCCCAGGAAGGCCATGGCCCGCCGGGCGGCCAGGCTCACCCGGGCCGGGTCGAAAAGCTTGAAGCGGCGGTAGACCCGCCCGGCGGCGTCGCTTTTGTTCGGATAGACCAGGCCCAGGAAGGCGGCTCCTCCGGTGTCCGGGAATTGATCCGGGTAACGGTTGGCCAGGAAGCATCCTCGCCCGGCCCGGCCGGGTCGGTGCTCGACGCGGTAATAGACGCTGCGCAGTTCCAGGCCGGGCCGCAGGCTCAGGGTGGTGCGGCGCTCCAGCTCGGTGCGGTGCTGGCTGGCTAGGTGGAGGGTGTAGAAGCGGGCGGCCGCGCCGTGGTCCACCAGGCAGCCGGTCAGATGCCGGCCGGCGAACCAACCCACCGCCCGGCCGGGCAGGCGCACCTCCACCTGGTCCCGGGTCAGGCGCTCGGCCATGGTTCGCTCGTAGAGCAGATCGTGCAAGGGCGTGGCCTGGCCGGTGAGGGGGTCCACCAATTCCACCCGGCTGCCGGCCCGCAAGAGGGCGTCGGTGGTGAGGGGATAGGCCCGTCCCAGGCAGTCGCCGCAGAACAGGCTCTGTTTGGTGCCCGCATGGGCGAAGGGGTAGACCCGGATCTCCGGGTGGGGGGCCTCGAAGGCCTCCCGCTCCTGGGCGGTGAGGCTGCGGCCCAGGTAGTTCTTTTGGGGCGGAGTGGCCTTGAGAAGCTCCCGGCCCAGGAGCACCCGCCAGTAGAGGGCCAGGCCGTGTTCGGTGCCCTTGTGGACGTGCCACTCGTAGAAGTGGCGCACCAGCCAGAGGCGCTGCGCCCGGGTGGTGGTGTACTCCCAGCCGTCAATGTGCAGCGACCAACCCAGGTGATCCAGGACCGCGTCGGGCAGCTGGTCCAGGCGGGACCAGAGGTAGGCCTGGGGGATCAGGGCGCGCACGGCGGCCTCCTGGTCGCCGGCGGCCTGCCCGGCGGCCTGGATGATCGGGTCCGCGCTGATGCTGGGGGGCAGCAGGCCCAGGAGGCTATTCATCGCTCAGGCCTCCGTAGGTCAGGCTGATCTGGCGGGCGGTGGCCACTTGCCAGGGCTGCAGGGCCTGGTAGGCCGGCTGGTCCACCTCCACCCGCTGCACCCCGTCGATGGCCTGGATGCGGGCCACCAGCTCGCTGGGCCGCAGCGAGCGCCCCAGCCGAGCCCGCTGCCAGGCGGCGAAAGCCCTGGCCTCGCTCTCCACCCGCTGAGTGATGGAGCCGGCCAGGTGGGCATAGGAGTTGAGCACGAACCAGGTCAGGACGATGTCGAACTCCACCACCTCGGGGCTCACCACCCGCACTACGTCGGTCAGGGGCCGCACCCGCTTGTCATTCACCGCCGCGTTGACCGCCGCAAGGATGGCGACCGTGGGGGGCCGGCCGTCGGTCATGAGCGGCGCGACACTGACCTGGCCGGGCGCGGGGCTCCAGACCGCCACGTCGCTGATCTCCTGGCTGACGGACAAGGCCCACCAGCGGTAGGCCTCCCGGGGGCCGCAGACCGCCAGGCGCTCGGGGGCCAGCTGGACCCGCTCCCGGAAGCGGGCGTCGCCTTCGGTGTCCGCGCCGCCCAGGCTCAGGCTGGTGTTGGTCACGCCGGCGACATAGCCGATGCGATCCACCAGACGGTTGATCTGGCCGGGCAAGAGGCCGTTGCCCTTCGCGCCGGCCTGCTGGCAGACCGCCTCCACTTCCACCCGGGTCTGACCGGCCGGGATCTGCGCCTCGGCGGTGGTGGCCCAGATCAGCTCCCCCGCGCCGGCGGTGGCCCGGGTGCCGGCCGGGATGGCCAGGTCCCAGGTCAGAGGGGTGGTCAGGGAGATTTCCAGGCTGGTCCGGGCGGCGGTGTCACCCAGGCGGGTGGTGTTCAAGAGCGCGCCCAGGTGGTCCAGGTAGCCGCCGGCCGAGAGGCTGACCAGGTTCATCTTGCCGGCGAAGTCGATCAGGTAGCGCTGCTGGGCGATGAGGTAGGCCACCGCCTCCAGGAACAGGCGCTCGGGATTGCCCGGGTAGAGCGTGCGGCCGGTGATGCGCTCGAAGTCGGCCATCAGGGCCGCTTCCACCTTCGCCGTGTCGGTCTCGCAGAACCGGATGCCGGGCAGGCTGGCCAGGTTCATGCCGCCCCTCCCTTGATCTCGATGCGCACCACCGGAATCAGCCGGCCCTCCATGGCCTCGGTCAGGGCTTGCTGCCAAGTCACCGACACCACCTTGGCCCGGGGTTCGTACCTGCCCACCTGGCGCACGATCTCCACCTCCATCAGGACCTGGGCGCGGGGGCTGGGCCGGTCCACTACGTCGAAGTCCAGGCCGAAGTCACGGTCCAGGGGCACGCTGCCCTTGGGGGTGGTGATGATCAGGCGCACGTTCTGGGCGATCTCCTCGGCCTCCACCGCCGGGGCGATGACCACGGCTTGGGTCTGGCCGGCCACCAGCAGCTCCATCAGCGATACTCCCGGAGCCGGACCTCGGCGGTGGCGTGCAGGAGCTGGCCGGCGGCCGAGACGTGCTGCCACTCCCCGGTGATCTCCTCGACCACGAACTCCCCCAGAGCGGTGCCGCCCACCACCAACTGGTGGGCGGCGTGTTCGGCCAGCACCCCACGCAGGCTCTCCATCTCCTCCTGGGGCACGCAGAAGGCGTGGTGAAAGCGCATGCTGAACTCCACCTGGATCAGCTCCAGGGTCACGAACTGAAGCTTCTGCTCCAGGTTCAGGACGTCGTGGGTGGCGTAGCGCGCCCGGCGGGTCTCGCGCAGCTGCTGGAAGTTGCGCACCAGACTGGCGCTGGTCTGGAAGACCACCGGACCAAAGCCGCCCAGGTTGCTACTAGCCATGGGGCCACTCGGCCGGGATGGGCAGGGGCGAGGGCTCCACCGGCTGCAGCTCGGGCTGGGACGGGGCGGTGATCAGCGGCGGGGGTTGCTTGACCACCGGCGCGCGCAGCTCGATCTCCTCCCCGGCGGCCAGGACCAGGCGCTTGCGGCAGTGCACCTGCATCTCGCCGCTGCCCCGGTCGTATTCCAGCCAGCCGCCGTCCAGGAAACGCAGGTGCGCCTTGTCCGGGCTGTCCACCGGCGGCAGATCCTGGAGGCTGTAGAAGCTGCCCAGCACGAAGCCGATTTCCAGGCCGAGCGGCAGGAACACGCAGACCACCTGCTCGCCCAGGTCCGGCAGCCACCAATGCTTGTCGCAGCGGGTCTTGTGGACCAGGACCGGCAGCTTGAAGGTGTCCACGCAGTCGGCGTCCTCCATCCGCACCCGGACCTTGCCCTCGGCCGGGATCTGCTCGATCACGTAGCCCAGGCGCACGGTCTGGCGCAGGGATCCCTCCAGGGCGGTGAGGCGGCGCACGATGTCGGCGAAGATATCCATCAGTCAGTAGTCCAGCACCTTGCGCAGGTCGAGGTAGGTCAGCATTCCCCCCTGGCCGTCCAGGGAGTGGCGGCATTGGTCCACGAAGTAGTGGCCGTCGAAATGGCCCCAGCCGCTCAGGGCCAGCACCTGGGTCGCCCGGCGGCGGGGATCGCCCATCAGCTCCAGGTCGCAGTTGACCTCCACCCGGTTCTTCTTGCGCAGGGTGTTGCGGGCCAGCTCCTGGGCCTCGGCCAAGTCCTTGACCGGCTGGTTGACCCGGAGCAGCTCGCCGGTGGGCGGCGCATTGGGTGGCATGAATTCGCCGACCAGATACTCTTTCAGGTCCGGGTGCCAGTAGGTGCAGACGCAGCCTCGGTAGAGGTCGTGGGTGGCGCTGCGGAAGCGGTAGGTCCGGATGCCGTCCTGGCCTCGGACCAGGCTGGCGCTGGCCGGGCGGGCGTCCCAGTCGCGCCCGGCGTAGACGATCAGCTTCTCGTCCACCGGCTTGACCGAGTTGCCCGCGTCCAGGGCCAGGCGGCGCAGGAACTGCAAGTCCGACTCCTCCCGCTGGTCCACCCGCTCGTAGTGCCGGTCGTTGCCCTCCCAGTGCAGGGCCAGGCCGGCCTTGTCCGCCACCGCCCCGGCGATGTGCATCAGGCTCACGTCCTCCCAGGGCTTGGTCTTCTTCTGGTTGCGGGCGTTGGCGCTGACCCGGGTGGAGGTGGCGCGGATCTCCACCGTGTCCGGCGGTCCGCTCAGGATCACCTCGCTGATCTCGAAGGCCCCGCAGTCCAGCCGCCAGGAGTCGCCGGGGGCGAACCAGTCACGGCAGAGGATGGCGACGCTGATTCGGTCCTTTTTGGCTGGCATCCAGGGCCCCTGCCAGCGCTGGTCCCGGTCCTCCAGGGTGGCGGTCAACTCGTCCTGCGCCCCCTGGGCGTGGTCGATGTACTCGGCCCGCACGCAGTTCCCGGCCAGGTCCACGCCCCGGTAGTTAAGCTCCAGGCGGGCGGTGCGGGCTACCTTATCTGCCACGGCGGGGCCTCCTCCCGGGGCGCGGGTTGGACATCGGGCACCATCAGCACCAGGTCGGCCGGCAGCTCCGCCAGATGGGCCTGGGCTGGGTTGGCGGCCAGGAGATGGTGCTGCATGGTCTCCACTCCCCACAGTCGGTGGGCCAGGCGGTCCCAGGTGTCGCCCTGGCGGGTGGTGATGGTGCTAGCCGACATTGCCCAGGCTGGTGCGCTGCTGCCGCGCGAAAAGCTCGGTCACCGTCTGCTCGATCAGGCGCTTCAGGTCCTGGCGACTCTGGCCCAGGATGGTCTCCAGGGACCGGGCGTCGGCTCCGGGCGCGGTGATGGGCTGGTTGATGGTGATGGTGATCGGACCCGAGGCGCCTGGGGCCAGGCCGGCCAGCGAGCGGACAATTCCGTCCAGGTCGGACGCGGCGGGCGACGCGGGCAGGGCCAGATCCTCAGGGCCGGCCGCCTCCTCTTCGTTGGCGAAATCGCGGGCGGCCAGACCGGCGTCGATGGCCAAGCTGGCGGCCGTGCCCAGCCCGGGCACCAGGGCGGCCAGGCCGCTGGCGGTCTCGCCCACCGCACCCAGCAGGTCCCCGGCTAGGGCGCGCTCCAGACCCAGGGCCGCGCCCACCAGCACCCCGACCCCGGGAATTTTCTTGAGCCCGGCCTTGCCCAGGCCCTTGAGGCCCGCCAGGCCGGCCTTGCCGGTCAGCTTGCCACCGATGCCGCCCAGCCAGCCCAGGCCGCGGCCGCCCAGACCCTTGGCCCAATCCAGGCCGCGCCGGGCCAGTCCGGCCACGCCCTTGCCGCTCTGGCGGGTGGCCGCCGCGCCAGCCCCTTTGCCAGCTCCCTTGCCGCCGCCGTCCAGCAAACCGCCCAGGTCCGACCCACCACCGCCCAGACCGCCCCCGCCCAGACCGCCGGGCCAGTTGGTGACGAAAACCGGGGTGGCCCCGCCGCCGGCCAAACTTTCGGCCACCTGGCCCATGGCACCCGCCTTGCCGCCGTCCTTGCCTTTCCCCCCCAGGCCGAAGCGTCGGCCCAGAGCGCCCACCCGGTGGCCCACGGCTTTGCCGCCGTACCACATCTCCTTAAAACTGCCGCCCAGGAACTTGCTCGCGAACTTGGCCCCTTTCCAGGCCACGGCCAGGGCCAGCAAGCCGCCGGTGAACTGGGCCATGACGCTGGTGGCGTTGGGAAACTCTTCCACCAACGCGGCCAGGCCATCCGCGACCACCCCCAAGGCGTTGGCCCCGGAGTTGATGGCCGGCAACAAAGCGGTGCCGAAATTGATGGCCAGGCCGCTGACCTTATTGACCAACATGTTGAGCTGATTGGCTGTGGTCTTGGTGCGGTTATCGAATTCCCGGGTCATGCTGCCCGCGTAGTTGGTCTCCGTGGCCACCTGAGCCACGGCCTTTTTATAGCCGTCCAGGGAGCCCACCAGGCTGGCCAGGTCGTCGGCGTACTCCAGGCCGAAAAGGTCGGTCAGCAGGCCCATGCGGCTGGACTCGTCGCTGGCGGCCACCGCCTCCAGGAACTGGATCAGGGCTCCCTGGGCGTCCTGGGCGATGGCATCTTTCAGGCTCCGGGCGTCCATCCCCAGCTCGTTCAGGGCGGCGGAGAATTTCTTGCCCTGCTTGTCGGCGGCCATCAGCTTGGGGAGCATGCCGTTGATGGCGGTGGCGGCCACCTCCGGCGGCTTGCCCAGGGCGATGAAGGCCCCGGTCAGGGCCGAGGTCTGCACCGCCGACAGGCCGAACATCTTGCTCACCCCGCCCACCCGGGTCAGGCTGCGCACCATCTCCGAGGCCTTGGCCGCGCTGTTGTCGCTCAGGTGGTTGATGGCATCCCCCAGACGCTCCACTTCATTGATGGGGATGCCAAACACATTGGCCAGCTTGGCGCTGGCGTCGCCCGCCTCCTCGGCCGTCATGTCCCAAGCCAGGGCCATCTTGGCGGTGGTGGTGACAAACGGCGCAAGCTTGTCCTCGGCGATGCCCAACTGGCCGCCAGCCGCCGCGATGGCCGCCAGTTCCTTGGCCTTGAGCGGAATTTTGGTAGTGCTCAGCAGCATGAGCTGCTTTTGCAGTTGCTCCAAGCCATCCGGTGATTTGAAGTCCACCACCTTGCGCACGTCGGCCATGGCCGACTCCATGTCAATGGCCATCTTGACCGGGGCCGCAATGGCCAAGAGCGGCGCGGCCACGCCGGGCAGTTCGCTCATTGAATCCTTGCGGGTCTTGCGGCCCTCCGCCGCCTTGTTGCGGGCGGCCAGCACCGCGTTGGTGCGCTGGGTCTGGGCGGCCAGGCGCTTCTCTTGGCTGGTGGTCCGGCGCAGCTCCTCCCCGGCCTGGCGCATGTCCTCGCCAGTGGCCCGGGCCTGGCTGGCCTGGCGCTGCCAGGCCTGGCGGGCGGTGTCGGCCCCCCTGGCCGCCGCGACGCCACCCTG
>JAIUYB010000457.1 GCA_020216625.1 Desulfarculus sp. | reverse complement strand
TGGTGGCTGGCGGGGCCCGGCGTCCGGACAGCGTGGCCGCCGGGGCGCTGGCCGCGACCGAGCTGGGCGCGACCTGGCTGGTGGTCCACGACGCCGCCCGACCCCTGGCTCGCCCCCAGCTTTTCGCCGACACCCTGGCCGCGGCTCGGGAATGCGGTGCGGCCATCGCCGCCCTGCCCTGCGTGGACACCGTCAAACAGGCCGACGGGCGGGGAGCCATCGCCACCACTCTGGACCGGAGCCGCCTCTGGCTGGCCCAAACCCCCCAGGTGGTGCGGTTGGCCCTGTTCAACCGGGCCCAGGCCGAGGCCCAGGCCCGAGGGCTGGCGGCCACCGACGAGGCCGGGCTCCTGGAGGCCCTGGGACATGAGGTACGCCTGGTCGCGGGCGACCGTCGCAACCTGAAGATCACCACCATGGAGGACCTGGCCTTGGCCGAGAGCCTGTTGGGCCCACGCGAAACCCGCAGTGGACAGGGCCTGGACGTGCACCGCCTGGTGGCGGGCCGCCCCCTGGTGCTGGGAGGGGTGAAGATCGATTTCGAGCTGGGCCTGCTGGGCCATTCCGACGCCGACGTGCTGACCCACGCGGTGATGGACGCCCTATTGGCCGCGGCTGGGCTGGGCGACATCGGCCGGCACTTCCCGGACCGCGATCCGGCCTTCAAGGACGCCGACAGCCTGATCCTGCTGGGCCGGGTGCGCCGGATGCTGGCCCAAGAGGGCTGGCGGCCAGTCTCAGTCAGCGTGACCCTGATGGCCCAACGACCCAAAATCGCTCACCACGCCCCGGCCATGGCGGCCAACCTGGCCCGGGTGCTGGGAATCGCGCCCCAGGCGGTCAACGTGGCCGCCACCACCAGCGAGGGCTTGGGCTTCACCGGCCGGGGCGAGGGCATGGCCGCCCTGGCCCTGGCCAGCATCGTCAATGACATTCATCCGCCCACCCAGGCGGGTTGATTTTCGGGAGATCCACCGCATGAGTCTGACCATCTACAACTCCCAGACCCGCAACAAGGAAGAATTCGTCACCGCCCAGCCGGGCCGGGTGCGGATGTACGTCTGCGGGGTGACGGTCTACGACCATCCCCACATCGGCCACGCCCGCTGCTACGTGGCCTTCGACGCCATCCACCGCCACCTAAAGGCCCGGGGCTACACGGTGGAATACGTGCGCAACTTCACCGACATCGACGACAAGATCATCAAACGCGCGGGTGAGTTGGGCCAGGACTGGCGCGCCTTGGCCCAGCGTTTCATAGTCTCTTTCACCGAGGACATGAACGCCCTGGGGGTTCTGCCGCCCACCCTGGAGCCCAAGGCCACCGAACACATTCCCGAAATCATCGCCGCGGTGCGGGGCCTGGTGGACAAGGGTCACGCCTACGTGGTGGACGGCGACGTGTACTTCGCGGTGCAGAGCTTCGCCGCCTATGGCCACTTGAGCGGCCGCACCCTGGAGGACATGCAGGCCGGGGCCCGGGTGGAGGTGGACGCCCGCAAGCAGAACCCCATGGACTTCGCCCTCTGGAAATCCAGCAAGCCCGGCGAGCCCTGGTGGGAGAGCCCCTGGGGTCCGGGCCGGCCGGGCTGGCACATCGAGTGCTCGGTGATGAGCCAGAAGTACCTGGGCGTGACTTTCGACATCCACGGCGGCGGCAAGGATCTGCTCTTCCCCCACCACGAGAACGAGGTGGCCCAGGCCGAGGCGCTGACCGGCCAGCCCTTCGCCCGCTACTGGGTGCACAACGGCTTCGTCAACGTCAACAACGAAAAGATGTCCAAGAGCCTGGGAAACTTCTTCACCATCAAGGACATCCTGAAGCACACCCGGCCCGAGACCCTGCGCCTGTTCCTGTTGGGCAAGCACTACCGCTCGCCCCTGGACTTCAGCGACGACGCCCTGAGGGACGCCGCCGCCGGTCTCCAGCGCCTGTACACCGCCCTGCGCGACGCCCAGGCCGCGGCCGGGGAGATGCGCCAGGGCCAACCCCTGCTCCAGGAGCCGGAGCGGGCCAAGGAGATCCTGGAGCAGGTGGAGGCCTTCGAGCGGGGCATGGACGACGACTTCAACACCGCCGCCGCCCTGGGCGCGCTCTTTGGCCTGGCCCGGGTGGCCAACCGTCTGGTGGGCGAGGCCAAGACCGAGGCCCGCGACTCCCTGTTGGCCCTGGCCGCCACCAACCTGCGCCAATTGGGCGGCCGCCTGGGCCTGTTGCAGAGCGATCCCCAGGAATTCCTGCAGGGCCAGGAGGCCCCGGCCGCCGGCGAGGGGCCGGACCCGGCCTGGATCGAGCAGAAGATCGCCGACCGCCAGGCCGCCCGCAAGGCCAAAAACTTCGCCGAGGCCGACCGCATCCGCGATGAACTCAAGGCCCGGGGCGTGGCGCTGGAAGACTCCCCCCAAGGCACCCGCTGGCGCATGGAGGCTTGAACATGGCCCACGTCTGCCCCTGGTGGTTCTGCTACACCTTCGACAACCCCCTGCGCCGTCTGGTGCACAACCCGGAGGTGATGCTGGCCCCCTGGGTGCGGCCGGGCATGACCTGCCTGGACCTGGGCTGCGGCATGGGCTACTTCACCATCGGCCTGGCCAAACTGGCCAGCCCCGGCGGCCGGGTGGTGGCGGTGGACCTCCAGGAGAAGATGCTCGCGGCCCTGCGCCGCCGGGCCAATAAGGCCGGCCTGAGCCAGGCCATCGAGCCCCGGCGCTGCTCCGAGGACAGCCTGGGCCTGGGCGATCTGGCCGGAGCGGTGGATTTCTCCCTTTGCTTCTGGATGCTGCACGAGGTTCCCAACCTGGCCGGCTTCTTGGGCCAGGTGCTGGAGGCCACCCAACCCCAGGGCCGGCTACTGGTGGCCGAACCCAGATTCCACGTCGACCTGAAAACCTTCGAGGCCGAGCTGTCCCAGGCCGAGGCCCTGGGCTGGCGGGTGGTGGAGCGGCCGGGCATTTGGGGCAGCTTCAGCGCCATCCTCTCCCCGCGCCAAGCCGGAGCCCAAGGCGTCGGTCAGCCCGCGGCGGCCTAGACCAACAGGAGCCCGCCATGTCGGTGCAACGCTACGTCTCCGATGAGCTGACCCACTTCGTGGGCCGCCGCCTGGGCAACCTG
>JAIUYB010000456.1 GCA_020216625.1 Desulfarculus sp. | reverse complement strand
AACCCGGTTCGGCGGCCGGCGGGCGGGGCGGGCGGAGCTTATCGCCGGCCGCCGTCCGCCGCCCGGGGCGAAGCCTGAGCCGCCACCTGGGGCGGCCCCCCCAGGTCCGCTCCGCCCCGCAACTGTTGGGCGTAGGCGTTCACGCCCCGGGCGATGCCCTCGGCCAACAGCTCGCGATAGGCGGGGTTGGTCAGGCGCTGGTGCTCCTGGGGATTGGTGAGGAAGCCGATCTCGCTCAGCACCGCCGGCATCCGCGCTCCAATCAGCACATAGAATGGCGCCTGCTTGACCTTGAGATCATCCACCTCGTGATGCTTGCGCACCCCGCCCAAGAGTTCGCGGTGGATGACGTGGGCCAGGCGGTTGGACTCGTTGATCTTGGAGTTGAGCATCAGGTCCTTCAGGATCACCTGCAGGTCGCTGATGGAGCGCTGGCTGGTGGCGTTCTCCCGCGCCGCCACCCGCATGGATTCCTCGTCCGCCGCCAGGTTGAGGAAATAGGTCTCCAGACCGCTGAGCTTGGGGCTGGGGGCGGCGTTGACGTGAATGCTGACGAAGAGGTCGGCCTCCTTGGTGTTGGCAAAGGCGGTGCGGTCCTCCAGGGGCAGGGTCACGTCCTGGCTGCGGGTCAAGAGCACCTCCAGACCCCCCTGCCGGCGCAGCTTTTCGGCCACCCGCTTGGCCACGTCCAGGGTCAGGTCCTTCTCCTTGATCCCCCGCCAGACCGTGCCCGGATCCTTGCCGCCGTGGCCGGGATCGATCACCACCCGGCGCACCCCCAAGCCCAATTGGGCGGCCAGGCCAAGGCCCTGGGGCTCGGCCTCGGCCCGACCCCGGGGCACCTTGTGGGCGCGGCTGGTGTAGCGGGTGGCCGGGGTCTTGGGCTCGGCCTTGTCGCGCCGGGCGGTCTTGACCGTGACCGGCTGGTCCTTGCCGAAGCAGTCCACCACCACCCGGAAGGGGTTGTCCAGGGTGAAGATTTTGTATGATAACAGGCTCTTCATGTCCAGGACCACCCGTACCGTGTCGCCGGAGAACTGGCCGGCCCGGGCGGCGGAGAGCAGGCCGTCGTCGATGGGCAGGGTGTCCTTGATCTTCCCGGAAAGCCTGGCCCCGCGCAGGTCCACGTACAAGCGGCGGGGTTTTTCCGCGTCCTTGTCCGCCGGCAGCAGGTTGGTGCTGTAGGGCACCGGCCGATCCAGGCTCAGGACCACCCGGGTGTAGCTGGGGGTGGACCAGTGGCGCACCTCGCCCAGGCTGGCCAGGGTGGGGTCGCTGGGTTCGGCCGGTCTCTCGGGCTCGGGCGGGGCCAGGGCCGGGGCGGGCTCGGCCGGCGGTGCGAGACCCGCCGGCTCCTGGGCGGCTCGTGACGCCTTTTGCGCCTGCTCCACGATGGATTTACCATCGCCGGCGGGGCGCAGTTCCTTTTCCAGGGCGTCCAGCCGGGCCTTGGCCTGGGGCGCCATGTCGCCCTTGGGATGGTTGACGGTCAGGCGCAGGTATTCCAGATAAGCCTGCTGTTTGTCCCCAGCCTGTTCGTACAATCGGCCCAGGTTGAATTGGGCGTCGTCGGCCAGCCGCGAGCGGGGGAAGTGATTGATGAAACGCCGAAAGAGATCAACCGCCTCCATAAAGTCCGATTGGCGTTGGAACTGCTCCCAAGCCCCGGCCCGCACCCGGCCCATCCACCACAGGCATTGCGAAGCCAGTTCTCCATGGGGATCGGCGGTGTAGATGCTGGCGAAGCGGTCGTAGAGGCTCTGCCAGTTCTGATACACCACCTTGCCCCGGGGATTGCTGGTCAACCACTGGTAGTCCTTGCGCGCCCGCTCGTAAAGCGCCTGGTCGCTCTGGGCTCCGGCCGGGGCCGCGGCCCAGGGTCCCAGCAGCCAGGCCAGGGCCAGGAGCAGCGCCAGGGCGGGGATATGGCTAGGCCTGGGCTTCACGCTGCAACTCGTCCAGGAGGTTGAGGGCCATCAGGGGGGTGAGCTGGTGCAGGTCCAGCTCGCGCAGGCGCTTGACCACCGGGTGCTCGCCCGGGGCGAAGAGGTCCAGTTGGCCGCCACCGCGCGCGGCCGTCGCCGCCGGGGCCTGGGGGGCGTGGCCGCCGCTCTCCAGTTGCCGGAGAATGGTCTGGGCCCGCTCCAGCACCGGGGCCGGCAGGCCGGCCAGGCGGGCCACGGCCAGGCCATAGGAGCGGCTGACCCCGCCCGGCACCAGCCGGCGCAGGAAGACCACCCCGCCTTGGTATTCCTTGACCGCCACGTTGAAGTTCTTGATCCGGGGGTGGCTGGCGGCCAGGTCGGTCAGTTCGTGATAGTGGGTGGCGAACAGGGTCTTGACCCCCACGCCTTCCAGATCGTGCAAGTGCTCGGCCACCGCCCAGGCCAGGGACATGCCGTCGAAGGTGCTGGTGCCCCGGCCCACCTCGTCCAGCACCACCAGGGAGCGGGGAGTGGCCTGCTTGAGGATCTGGGCGGTCTCGGTCATCTCCACCATGAAGGTGGAGCGTCCCCGGGCCAGGTCGTCCATGGCCCCCACCCGGGTGAAGATGCGGTCGATCAAGGGCAGCCTGGCGCTCTGGGCCGGCACGAAGGAGCCGGCCTGGGCCAAAAGCGCGATCAGGGCCACCTGGCGCAGGATGGTGGACTTTCCGGCCATGTTGGGGCCGGTGATGATCAGCACCTGGTCCTCGCCGCCCAAGGTGACGTCGTTGGGCACGAACTCGCCTTCGGCCAGCATGCGCTCCACCACCGGGTGGCGGCCGCCGCTGATCTCCAGGGGTCCGTTTTCGCTCATGACCGGGCGTGCGTAGTCGCGCGACAGCGCCAGGCTGGCCAGGCCGGCCAACACGTCCAAGGTCGCGGCGGCCCGGGCGGCGGCCAGCAGCGGCCGGCTGTGACGGGCCACCTGGTGGCGCAGTTGTTCGAACAGGCGCTTTTCCAACTCCAGGGCCTTTTCCTCGGCCCCCAACACCGCCGCTTCCTTTTCCTTCAGCTCCGGGGTGATGTAGCGCTCGCCAGTGGCCAGGGTCTGCTTGCGATAAAAGTTTTCCGGCACTTTGTCGAGATGGGTCTTGGTCACCTCGATGTAGTAGCCGAAGACCTTGTTGAA
>JAIUYB010000455.1 GCA_020216625.1 Desulfarculus sp. | reverse complement strand
ACAGCCGACGGCCGCGCGGCCCCGGGTGGGCCTGGCGCTCTCCGGGGGAGGGGCCCGGGGTCTAGCCCACATCGGGGTGCTGCGGGTGCTGGAGCAGGCCGGTCTGCCGATCGACTACATCGCCGGCACCTCCATGGGCTCCATCATCGGCGGGCTCTACTGCGCCGGCTACACCCCGGACCAGATCGAGCAATTCGTGGGCGGGGTGGACTGGGGCGACGCCTTTTCCTCCCAGCCGGCCCGCAATCTGCTCAGCTACGACCGCAAGGACCAGGGCCAGCGCTATCAGGTGGAGCTGGGCCTGGACAGCGGCGGCAAGCTCATCCTGCCCGCCGGCCTGATCAGCGGCTATAAGCTGACCGCCCTTCTCACCGGCCTGTGCCTGCCGGTGGCCGGGGTGAGCGACTTCGACCGCCTGGCCATCCCCTTCCGGGCGGTGGCCACCGATCTGGTCACTGGCGAGACGGTGGTGCTGGGCAAGGGCAATCTGGCCATGGCCATGCGGGCCTCGATGTCCATCCCCGGGGCCTTCCCCCCCTTCGAGCTGGACGGACGGGTGCTGGTGGATGGCGGCGTGGTCCAGAACCTGCCGGTGCAGACGGTCAAGGACCAGGGGGCCGAGGTGGTGATCGGGGTCAACGTCTCCACTCCCCTGCGCGACCGCGAAGGCGTGCGCGACATCATCGGGGTGATGGATCAGACCATCAGCATCCAGATGATCGCCGCCACCCACGCCCAGGCCCGCCTGGCCGACTTTGTGATCTCTCCCGACCTGACCGGCATCAGCAACGCCGCCTTCACCTCCGCCAACCAGATCGTGGCCATCGGCGAGGAGGCCGCCCGTCACGACCTGCCCCGCCTGTTGGCCCTGGCCCGCCAGAAGGGCATTCCCCTGAAGCCCTACCAGCGTCCCGAGCTCTCGCCGACCCAGCGCATCCTGGTGCAGCGGGTGGTGCTGGAAGGCCCGCCTGAATACCGGCCCGATCTCCACCGCCTGGCCCCCTTCAAGCCCGGGCAGGAGATCACCCTGGCCGACCTGGACCAGGCGGTGCAGCGTTTTTACGGTCTGGGCACCATCGAGAACGTCAGCTACGAGGTGCGCCCCCTTGCCGAGGGTGGCAACGAGGTGGCCTTCCTGCTACGGCCCAAGCCCTACAGCGCCGTGGTGGGCCGCTTCGGTTTCCGCCTGCAATCCACCGGCGACCGCTCCGGCAACATGGACCTGCTCCTGAACCTGCGCCGGCCCAATCTTTTTGATTCCGCCTCCTACGCCGAGGCCGATTTCACCCTCGGGCGCAGCTATGGCGCGGCCGGCCGCCTGCGGCTGGCCAACCAGCCCTGGCAGGGGTTGTTCTTCCAGCCGGAGCTCTACTATCGCTCGGACCTGCACGACGTATATGTCGACAACCAGATCCGGGCCCAATTCACCCTGGACCGAGCCGGCCTGATGCTCGACGCCGGCCAGGAACTGGGCACCTGGGGCGAACTGCGTCTGGGCATGCTTCTGGAACACGGCCGCCTGGGGCCGCGCATCGCCACCATCGCCCTGGACTCGGTGGACGCCAACGTGGTGGGGCCCCGCCTGGCCTGGCGGCTGGACACCCTGGACCGCAAGCCCTACGCCACCCGGGGCTTCACCAGCGAACTCCAGATCCTTCGGGCCCTGCGCGCCCTGGGATCGGAGACCGATTTCCTGCGGGTGGGTTGGGGCGGCTCGTTGGTGATGGACCTGGGCGGCGGTCATTACCTGGAGCCCAACTGGGACCTGGCCAGCGCCCTGGACACCGGACCGCCCCTGACCCAGGTGGTGTTCCTGGGCGGTTATCCCAAGCTCTGGGGCTATTCCCTGGATGAATTCTTCGGCCACAACCTGGCGCGTTTCCAAATGCTTTATCGCTACCGTCTCCAGCAGCAGCTATTCTTTTTGGCGGCGGTCAACGCCGGCCGGGTGGAGCTGACCGCGGAGGACCTGGTCGCAAACCCCGGCGGCCTGTACTGGGGTGGCGGGGTTGGTCTGGGCTGGGGCACCCCCCTGGGCCCGCTGGAGGTGGTGGGCGGCCTGGGCGAGGGCGGCCGGCTCACCGGCTATGTGAGCTTCGGCTACGATTTCTGACCACCGGACGCGGAGGGCGCGGGCCAGGCCCCGGGCTTTTTTCCGGAGCGGGACGGGCGAGGAGAAGGCAAGATGGCCGAGCAGCGAGTCACCCTGGTGGAGGTGGGCCCCCGCGACGGCCTGCAATACGAGCAGGTGTTCTTTCCCACCCCGCGCAAGATCGAGCTCATCGACCGGCTCTCGGCCAGCGGCCTGACCCGGATCGAGGCCGCCTCCTTTGTCCACCCCAAGGCCATCCCCCAGATGGCCGACGCGTCCCAGGTGATGCACGGCATCGCCAAGGCCCCGGGGGTGGTCTACAGCGCCCTGGTGCCCAACCTGACTGGCTGCCAGGCGGCCTTGGCCACCCCGGTGGACGAGCTGGCCCTGTTCGTCTCGGCCAGCCAGACCCACAACCGCAAGAATGTGAACCAGAGCGTGGAGGAGTCCCTGGCCGGACTGGCCCGGGTGGCGGCCCTGGGGCGCGAGGCCGGACGCCGGCTGCGCGGCTACATCGTCACCGCCTTTGGCTGTCCCTACGAAGGCTTGATAACTCGCCGGCAACTGACCGCCATCCTGGACGCCTATGCCGCGATGGGGGTGGAGGAGGTGTCCCTGGGCGACACCACCGGCATGGGCAATCCGGTGCAGGTGGCCCGCATGGCCGCCTGGCTCCTGGCCGGGCCCTGGCCCCTGCGGGTGGCCTTCCATTTCCACGACAGCCGGGGACTGGGCCTGGCCAACGTGGTCGCGGCTTATCAAGCCGGCATCCGGGTCTTCGACTGCTCCCTGGGCGGGGTGGGGGGCTGCCCCACCGCCGTGGGCGCCGCCGGCAACGTGGACACCCTGGACCTGGTGAATCTGTTCGAGGAGATGGGCGTGGCCACGGGGGTGGATTTCGAGAGCCTGCGCCAGGCGGCCTTGGCCATGGAAAAAGACTTGCCCTCGCCCCTGCCCAGCCGCACCCTGCGCCTGGGCCGGCCCGCCTGGCGCCCTCCCGCGGGCCGGCGCGCGTAGTCACAG
>JAIUYB010000454.1 GCA_020216625.1 Desulfarculus sp. | reverse complement strand
CACCGCATCCAGCCAGGCCAGCCAAGGTCCCAGCCTGCAATCCCGCTCCTGTGGACAGGCCAACTCCTGTAGCACCCTGACCCTACCCGGTTACACCCGCTAGGCGCCGTCTCTCGTAATCCCTAATTTAATGCTAGGGATAGTCCCCAAGGGGATCATTTCGTCATTTTGCTGGTTGCACAACTGCTTAGCTGGCTTTGTGCAGTGAATAATGTCTAGCTTGCTAGTAGCGAATTGCGAGGGTAAGCTGAATTCAACTGGCCGGTGGTTGCTGGTGCCCGCCATCACGAGCATCAACCGTGGTCGCACCTGGGAGAAGCCATGTTCCTGACCATTGCTTCCTGGACCGCGTTGGCGGTCTTGCTCTTGGGCCTGGCGTACAAGATCAAGGTTTGGCTGACCATCGGCATCGGTCCCGAAGCCAGGGGCCTGACCCCGGGCCAGCGCGGACGCGCGGTCCTGGCCGGATTGGGCAAGCTCCTGTTCAGTGCTCGGATCGTCCCCGGTTTGGCGGGGTTGGTGCTGGACGGCATCGTCCAGCGCCGGGTCTGGGCCCATAGCCGCCTGGCCTGGCTGACCCACCAGTTGATCTGGACCGGCTTCACGGGTCTGATTCTGCTGCACGCCCTGGGGGGGGTGATCGGGGGTTGGCTACCGGATTATTACGCCACCCTGAACCCTTACCTGTTCCTGCGCAACCTTTTCGGGGCCATGGTCGTGGTGGGCGTGGCCCTGGCCATCTATCGCCGGGCCAAGGTGCCGGGCATGAAGGTCACCGCCCGGGCCATCGACCGGGTGGCCATCGCCCTCATCGCCGTGATCCTGCTCTCCGGCTTCGGCCTGGAGGCCTTGAAAATCACCAGCCATCGCAGCTTCGACCGAATGGTGGAGGAGTTCGCCGGCCTGCCCGACGCCCAAGACCTGGCCGGTCTGCGCCAGGTCTGGGCTCGGGACTATGGGGTGGTCTTCCCGGCCGGGGCCGACCTGGGCGACGCGGCGGCCCTGGAAAAGGGCCGGGCGCTGAACGAGGACACCTGCCTGAGCTGCCACCACCCGCCGCAGTGGGGCTTCCTCTCCTGGGGGCTGGCCCAGGCCATCCGGCCGGTGGCGGTGGCCCTGGCCGACGCCGGCGGCGAGAAATTCCTCTGGTATCTCCACGTGGTGGCCAGCCTGGTCGGCCTGGCCCTGTTGCCCTTCACCAAATTCCTGCACCTGATCACCACCCCGTTGCTTTACCTGGTCCGGGCCGCCATCCCCCGCGCACAGCTCAGCCCGGCCAATCTGGCCACCCTGCGGGTCCTGGAGCTGGACGCGTGCATGCATTGCGCCACCTGTTCGGTGCATTGCTCGGTGGCCGCCGCTCTGCGCGAGACCGGCAACCTCAGCCTGATGCCCTCGGAAAAGCTGGCCTGGCTAGGCCGGCTATCCGGAGCCAAGGGCCCAGCCCCGACCCGCCGCGAGCTGGCCCGGGTGCGCCAGGGGGCCTACATCTGCACCAGCTGCCTGCGCTGCACCAACCTCTGCCCGGCCGGCATCAACCTCCAGGACCTCTGGCTGGCCATGAAGGAGGACCTGGCCGCCCAGGGACTGGGACCCACCCAGGCCGCGGTGCGCCAGGCCCAATGGGAAAAGGCCGCGCCCAGCCGCTCCCAGGTCATGGTGCGTCTGGACGACCAGAGCTTTCAGAACGAAATCAAGCAATACTACCTGGCCGACAGCTTCCGGCAGTGCTTCAAGTGCATGACCTGCACCAACGGTTGCCCGGTGGTGCACATGTATGACAAGCCCCAGGAGCACCTTGACCTGCTGCCCCACCAGATCATGCACGCCATCGCCCTGGGCCTGAAGGACGAGGCCCTGGGCGCGCGCATGACCTGGAACTGCCTGACCTGCTATCTCTGCCAGGAGGCCTGCCCCCAGGGGGTGCGGGTGGCCGACATCCTCTACCATCTGCGGCACCTCGGCGGCCAGGCCGCCCCGGACCTGGAGGGCTGATCCATGCGCTACGCCTACTTCCCCGGCTGCAAGATTCCCCACTACGTCCCCCACTACGGGATCAGCACCAAGGCCGTCCTGAACCATCTGGGCGTGGAGCTGGTGGAGCCGGAGTTCACCTGCTGCGGCTATCCCATGAGCCACCTCTACTACAAGTCCTCGGTCTACAGCTCCATTCGCAATCTGGCCCTGGCCCAGGCCCAGGATCTGGACCTGGCCACCCCCTGCAAGTGCTGCTACGGCCAGTTCATGCGCACCCTGGACGTGATGGAGCGGGTGCCGGAGTTCAAGCGCGAGATCGTGGCCCAACTGGCCGAGGAGGACCTGGTCTATCCCGACCGGATCAGGGTGCGCCACCTGGAGCAGGTGCTGCACGACGACATCGGCCTGGAGGCCATCAAGCCCCGCCTCAAGCGGCGCTTCAAGCAGCTGCGCGCCGCCTCGCTCTATGGCTGCCACGCCGTGCGCCCCTCCAACGTCACCCGCTTCGAAAACCCCCAGGGCCCCCACCTGGTGGACGAGCTGATCGACCTGACCGGGGCGCAAAGCATCAATTGGGCCGGCCGCATGTCTTGCTGCGGCGCGCCCATCCGCGAGCACAACCCCGAGCTGTCCCTGGCCATCATCACCAAGCGCCTGACCGAGTGCCGCGAGGCCAAGGCCGACATCATGGTCATCGACTGCCCCTACTCCCAGATGCAGGCCGAACGGGCTTGGGCCCAACCCCGGCCCCTGGCCGACCGCGAACTGATCCACGGCGCCATCCTCTACCCCCAACTCCTGGGGCTGACCCTGGGACTGTCCGCCCAAGAACTGGCGCTGGACAAGAACACCCCCGACGCCGAATACCTGCTGAGCTTTTTGGAGTGAGGAAGAGTGGGGGGACCCCGCCCCTCCACGCCCCCCTCCCAAAGAACTTCATATGGGCGGCGGTTTTCTCCCTGGCCCTTGCGCAAGGAGAAAACCGCCGCCGTATTTAACTCCCTTGGCTGGCCGCGAGGCGGGGGCCTTCCTGGCAAGCAAGCGCGCCTGGACGCCTCATGAACATGGCGATACGCGCGTATCCCCCCGTCGCAACGCGGCGGAGGGAAACGCGCGTATCGCCTAAAGTTCTTTGAGGGGGTCCGG
>JAIUYB010000453.1 GCA_020216625.1 Desulfarculus sp. | reverse complement strand
CATGGCGCTGCTGGTGATCTGGCGCCACCGCGACAACATCGCCCGTCTGCGCCAGGGCCGCGAGAACAGCCTGCGCTGACCGGTCGCCCACCCTAGCGCCCGGCTGAGCGCACGCGTTCCAAGTTGGCCCGGGCCTCCGGGACGGTCGCGAACAATTCCTCTAGCTTAGGGCAGGGATACTGGGCGCAGACCGCGCAGTTGTCCAACCCCTTGTCTCGGCCGCAGGCCCGAATCTGACAGACCCGGCAGTGCTTGAACAACCGCTGGCCCTGGGACAGACAGCCGTCGCAGTCGATCTCCGCCGCCAGCAGGGGCGCGCCCAACAGCTTGGACCAACGCCGGGCCACCACCGCCCGCAGTTGGTCGTCATCAGCCTGGCTGGCCAGCAGCACCGGACATTCCTGGCAACGCAGGCCGCAATAAGCCAGCAAATCCGCCATGTTCCCCCCTCATCCGCTCCCACCCGGCTCCGCCTGGAGGATCTCTCCCGCGAAGCTAGCAGTGCTGGGCCTCCACGTTGCGCAGGCGGCGGGCCAGGCTCTGCATCAGCTCCACCGCCACCGAGGGATACTTCTTGATGGTGTCGCGGAAGTTCCACTGATCCAGGGAGACCACCCGGGTCGGACCGTCGGCCACCACGCTGGCGGTGCGGCGGAAGTCGTCCACCAGGGCCAACTCGCCGAAGTGGCTGTTGGGCCCCAGCACCGCCACCTCCCGGGCGTTCGGGCCGTCCAGGTCCTTGACCACCTTGACCCGGCCCTCGGCCACCACGAACAAGCGGCCGTCCAGGTCGCCCTCGCGGGTGATGACCTGGCCGTCGCTGAAATCGTGTTGCTGGCAGAGCTTGGCCAGGCGCTTCAGATCTCCCCGGCTCATGAGCGAAAACAGCGAAACCCGCTGCAACAGCTCCACGAAGTCCATCTCCGCTCCCTTTCTTGGCCTGTCTTGGCCTCGCCCGCCCGTGTTTCCGGCTACAATCGGCCCAGGCGGCGTTCCTTGCGCCGTCGGGCCTTGGGCGCGCGCTGGCTGGGGCCTTTTTTGCGGGTGGTGAAGTCCCAGCCCTGGTCGTCGTCCTCGCCCGCCGGCAGCCAGCCCTGGGCGGTGTCCATCAGGCGGGCGGCGAAGACCCGGGCCTCGATCACCTCCGCCCCGCCGGCCCGGCAGCGGCCGGCCAACTCGCGGTCGTCGGTGATCACCGTGGCCCCCACGCCCTGGGCCGCGGCCAGACCGGCGATGATCCCGTCGGCGTTGGTGCGCTGCCCGGAGAAGATCACCGGCACCCCGCACAGGCTGCCCCGGCTGGGCTCCTGGTCCGGGCCGCCGTCAAAGACCACCGTGAGCTTATGGGCCTTTTTCTGGCGGTAGAGTCTGAGCGCGGTGCAGAGGGCCTCCCGCCCGCGGCCCAGGTCCGCGGCCAGGAACAGCTCCGGGGCCTGGTGGATGAGGTTGTAGCCGTCGATGATCAGGTGCATGGCGCGGAGGCCGGCTAGCGTCGCAGGAGCTCCAGCAGGCGCTCCAATTCGCCGTCGGAGAAGTAATGCAGCACGATCTGGCCCCGCTTGGCCCGGCCCTTTATCTCCACCTTGGCGCCCACCTTGTGGCGCAGCTCGTCGGCCAGGCTCTCCAGATAAACCTGGTCCGGCACCGCCTTGCGGGCCTTGGGGCTCTGCAAGAGGCTCTTGACCAGGCGCTCGGTGGCCCGCACCGACAGCCCCTGCTTCAGAATCTGGTCCCGGGCCTGGCGGATCAGGGGAGCCGAGCCCAGGGCCAACAGCGCCCGGCCGTGGCCGGCGGTGAGCGCCCCGGTGGCCAGGTCATCCAGGACCAGGTCGGGCAACTTGAGCAGGCGCAGGGTGTTGGCCACCGTGGAACGGTCCTTGCCCACCCCGGCGGCGATGTCCTCGTGGCTCAGGGAGAATTCGTCGGCCAGACGCTGGAAGGCGTGCGCCTCTTCCAAGGGGTTCAGGTCCTCGCGCTGGAGGTTTTCCAGCAGGGCCAGGAGCAGGGCTTGTTGATCGCTGGCCTGGCGCACCACCACCGGCACCGTGGTCAGGCCGGCCATCTGGCTGGCCCGCAGGCGGCGCTCGCCGGCGATGAGCTGGTAGCCCCTCTCCACCGGACGCACCACCAGCGGCTGCAACACCCCGTGCTGACTGATGGAATCGGACAGGGCCTCCAGGGCGGCCGGGTCGTAGACCCTGCGGGGCTGGAAGGGGTTGGGCTCGATGCTCTCCAGGGGTAGTTGCAGCACCCGATCGTCGGGTCGGGCCTCGGTGGGGCTCTGGCTGGGCAAGAGGTCATCGCCCAGCAGCGCCGCCAGCCCCCTGCCCAGGGCGGGGGGCTTCTTGCGGCCAGCCTTGTGCTTGTCCGCCTCCTGAGTCATGCCGCCTCCCCCTGGCTCTCCTGGCCGGGCCCGCCGGAAAGCACCTCGCGCGCCAGATCCAGGTAGGCCTGGGCTCCGCTGCTCTTGACGTCGTAAAGCAGCACCGGCTTGCCGTGGCTGGGGGCCTCGGACAGGCGCACGTTGCGCGGCACCACGCTGCGAAACACCAGTTTGCCGAAATGGCCGCGCACATCCTCGGCCACCTGGCGGCTCAAGTTGTTGCGACCGTCGTACATGGTCAGCAGGATGCCCAGCAGGCCCAGGCCGGGGTTGAGGGTGCGGCGCACCCGGGCCACGGTGTGCAGGAGCTGGGTCAGGCCCTCCAGGGCGTAGTATTCGCATTGCAGGGGGATCAGCACCGACTGGCAGGCGGTCAGGGCGTTGAGGGTGAGAAGTCCCAGGGAGGGCGGACAATCCAGGATTATGAAGCGGAAACGCTCCCCCAGCTTGGCCAGGACCTTGGCCAGCAGATACTCGCGCTCGGCCGATGAAGCCAGCTCCATCTCGGCCCCGAAGAGGTTCACGTCGCTGCCGATGAGCTTGAGATGGCTCAATTCGGTGTCGCGGATGGCGTCCTGGGGCTGGCGGGCTCCGATCAGGACTTGGTAAAGGGTGGGCTGGTCCGGTCCCAGCTTGACCCCCAGCCCGCTGGTGGCGTTGCCCTGCGCGTCGCAGTCCACCAAGAGGGTCTCCTGCTCGGCCGCGGCCAGGCCGGCGGCCAGGTTGACCGCGGTGGTGGTTTTG
>JAIUYB010000452.1 GCA_020216625.1 Desulfarculus sp. | reverse complement strand
GGGCGGCTCGCCGATGGACAACCCCACCTCGCGGGCGGCCAGGGCGAAACGGGTCACCGAGTCCATCATCAGCACCACGTCCGCCCCCTGGTCGCGGAAGAACTCGGCGATGGCGGTGGCCAGGTAGGCGGCGCGGATGCGCACCAGGGCCGGCTGGTCGCTGGTGGCCACTACCACCACCGAGCGCTTGAGGCCCTCGGGCCCCAGGTCGCGCTCGATGAAGTCGCGCACCTCGCGGCCGCGCTCGCCGATCAGCCCCACCACGCTGACGTCGGCCGCGGTGTGGCGGGCGATCATACCCATCAGGGTGCTCTTGCCCACTCCGGAGCCGGAAAAGATGCCGACGCGCTGGCCCTTGCCCAGGGTCAACAGGGCGTTGATCGTCCGCACGCCGACGTCCACCGGCTCGGTGATGCGTCGGCGGCTCATGGGCGGAGGGGGGTCGCTGTAGAGGGGGTAGAGGGCGCGGTGGTCGGGCTCCGGGCGGCCATCGATGGCCCGGCCCAGGCCGTCCACCACCCGGCCCAAGAGGGCCGGGCCCACTCGCACCAGGCCCTCGCCGCCGGCGCTCTCCACCAGGCATCCGGGCCGGAGGCCCCGGGTCTCGGCGTAGGGCATCAATAGCATCCGCCCGGCGCGGAAACCCACCACCTCGCCCAGGGCCGGCGGGGACCCCTCGATGTGCAACCACACCGCGGCGCCCACCGGCAGGGCCAAACCCTCGGCCTCGGCCACCAGGCCCACCACCTGGGTCACCCGGCCCAACTGGCGCAGGGTGTCCACCTCCTCCAGGGCGGCATGGTAGGCGGCCAGGCGGCTCACTACCATTCCTCCAGGGCCGGCTGGTCGGCCTCGGACTCCAGATCGGGCAACTCTTCGCTGTCGGTGGACGGCGGTTGGTTGGCGGGTGTCTCGGCCAGCGGCGCGGCGGCGGATGGCGCACTCAGGGCCTGGTCCAAGAGGTCCTCCACCTCCAGGCCGCCGGTGCGGTGGAAAGCCTCGGTCAGGCAGGCCAAGACCTGCTGGCGGCGGGTGGCCAGGCTGGCGTCCACCTGGGCGCTGGCCGAATCCACCTGGCAGCCGCCTGGGGCCACCCCGGGATCGGCCTTGATCTCCAGGTGCTTGAGGTCGCTAAACTCGGCCAGCAGTTCGGGTCGCTGCTCCTGGACCTGTTTGAGGTCCTCGGGGTTGACCCGCACCGTCAGGCGCTCGGCCTGATTCAGGCGCGAGATGGCCTCGCGCACCACCCGGCGCACCAGGTCGGGATCGGCGGCGGCGGCGCTCATCAGCACCCGGTCGCAGGCGGCCTGGACCAGACCCACGATCTCCTCCTCCATCACCGCCAGGATGCCGGCGCGCGCCGTTTCCAGAACTTTCACGGCCCGGCCCAGGTTGTCCACCGCGGCCTCGATTCGGGCCCGGGAGGCGGCGCGGCCTTCCTCCTCGCCGGCGGCGTAGCCCTCCTGATAGCCCTGCTCCCGGGCTTTTTCCAGAAGCGCCTGGGCCTGGGCCTCGGCATTGGCCAATAGCTCCCGGGCCTGCTGCTGGGCCACCTCCAGGGGATTGGCGATCTCCTTGGCCGCGAACAGGGGGATGAAGCCGGTTCTGGCCACCTCCTCGGCCGTGGCCTGGGGGGCCTTGGCCGGGCTGCCCAGGTCGGGCAGGGTGAAGGCCGTCGGGGGACGGTGGTTGTGGGCCGGACTAGACAAGCGCGTCCTCGCCGCCCTTGCCGCCGATGACGATCTTGCCTTCCTTCTCCAGGCGGCGGGCCACCTGGATGATCTTCTGCTGGGCCGCCTCCACCTCGCTCAGCCGCACCGGGCCCATGACCTCCAGGTCCTCCTGGATCATGGCCGCCGCGCGCTCGGAAACATTGCTCAGGATCTTGGTCTTGAGCTGTTCGGTGCTGGTCTTCAGGGCCAGGGTCAGGTCCTCGTTGCGCACCTCCTTGAGCAGGGTGCGGATGCCGCGGTCGTCGATGCTCACCAGATCCTCGAAGACGAACATCAGTTGGCGGATCTGCTCGGCCAGATCGGGGTCGTCCTCCTCCAAACGGCTGAAGATGTGCTCCTCGGTGGCCTTGTCGCAGTTGTTCAAAAGCTCGGCCACCGCCTCCACCCCGCCCAATTGCTTGGCCTCCAGGCCTTCGGTGGAGAGGATCTCGCGCTGGAGCACGGTGTCGATCTCCTCCACGATGCCCGGGGGTATCACCTCCAGGTTGGACAGGCGGGAGACCACCTCGTACTGGAGGTTCTCCGGGAACTCGCGGATCACCTCGGCGGCCTTGTTCTTGGGCAGGTGGGCCAGGATCACGGCGATGGTCTGGGGGTGCTCGGAGCGGATGAAGCCAGCCAGGGTCTTGGAGTCCACGTACTTGATGCGCTCGAAGGGCACCGGCTCCTTGGCCCGGTCCAGCTCGGCCAACAAGGCCCGCGCGCCCTCCTCGCCCAGGGCCAGTTGCAGGGCCCGCCGGGCGGTGGCGTCGCCGCCGATCATGGGTCCGATCTCGCTCCTGAGCTTTTCCAGAAACTCCTTGAGCAGCGAGTCGACGATCTCGGGGTTGACCTGGTCCATGTTGCTCATGGCCACGCCCACCCGGCGGATGTCCTCCTGGTCCATGCGCTTGAACATGTCGGCGGTGAACTGCTCGCCCAGGGCCATCATCACCACCGCGGCCCTTTGCGCCCCGCTGAATCTGTCGCTGGCTCCGGCCATGGCCGCGCTCCCGCTGTGATTTGCCTAGAGGCGTGTCCCGGTTGTGGACCCGCGAACCAATTCTTTCGTCCTCGTCAGCCAAGCGAAGCAGGCTCCTGGATCATGACCACAAGAGATGCTTCGTGGCTGACGCTCCTCGCAATGATATCAGCCGGTGAACCCCCGTATCACCAAGCTTCGCCGGTTGGATATCAAGCCTGGCGGATCCAGGCCCGCAGCACCGCGGTGGTGCGGTCCGGGTCCTGCATGGCCAGGGCCATGATCTGCTCGCGCAGGCTGGGCTTCTTGGGTCCGCCCTCCTCCAGGAGCCCCGGCTCCTCCAGGCCCAGTCCCAGGCCCTCGGCCATGCCGGGCAGCTCCTCGCCCGGGCCCACCCGGCGGCCCATGGCCCCGGCCGGGCCGGTGGTCACGGT
>JAIUYB010000451.1 GCA_020216625.1 Desulfarculus sp. | reverse complement strand
AATATTTTTAGTGAATGGCGAGGTGGCGTCGACAGTTGAAACTGAGTTGCAATTACACGGAGCCTCTGCTATCTTTACCTCCCGGAGGCGAAAACGTGGTGGAAACTGCCCCCCAGCATGACCAGTCCGGATTGCCGGGACTGCACCAGGAAGAGCGGCGTCAGTTCGAGCGCCTGCTGCGGCAGCTGCGCCTGGACCGCATCGGAGACCGCCTGCGGGTGTTGGAGGCCTTCCTGGACAGCGAGGGCCACCACAGCGCCGAGCAATGGCAGCGCGAGCTGCAGGAGCGCGGGGTCTGCCTGGAGCCGGCTTTCGTGGCCCAGA
Source organism: Desulfarculus sp. (assembly GCA_020216625.1). GTDB lineage: Bacteria > Desulfobacterota > Desulfarculia > Desulfarculales > Desulfarculaceae > JACRDC01. The sequence continues at coordinate 2,804 of JAIUYB010000451.1, read as the reverse complement.
CCCTGGAGCTGCTGGCCAAGCTGGGGCTGGCCGCCCGCCGGGAGTTCGAGGGCGGGCCGATCTGCTATGAACACCGCCATCTGGGCGAGCACCACGACCACCTGATCTGCACCCAATGCGGCGCCATCACCGAGTTCCACGACCCGGAGCTGGAGGCCCTGCAGCAGCGCATCAGCCAATGCCAGGGCTTTCACCCTCTGCGCCACAAGCTGCAAATCTACGGGCTGTGCCGCCAATGCCTGGCCGCCCGGCGGCCGACCCTGCCCCTGGCCCTGGCCGCCGCGGGCGAGAAGGTCCGGGTGGAGCGGCTGACCGGTGGCGAGTGCCTGGTCAACCAGTTGCGCGACCTGGGCATCGGGGTGGGCAGCGAGGTCGAGGTCATCAGCGCCAACGGCGGGCCCATGGTGCTGGCGATCCGGGGCAGCCGGGTGGCCCTGGGCCGGGGGGCGGCCCAACGGGTGCTGGTCAGCCAGATGGAGCAGCCGCGGCCAGTCTGCTAGTTTGTGGCGAGGCCGAAACGCGGCCGTTTTTTTGGTGTTGACACTGAGACTGAGTTGCAGTAACAATACATGCCGGAGGAAGCCATGCCCGAGATGTCCATGCGTAAGCTGCAGGCCGGCCAGAGCGCCACGGTGGTCAAGGTGACCACGGCCGGGGAGCTGGGGCGTCGCCTGCGCGACATGGGCCTGGTGCCCGGGACCCCGCTGGTGGTGATCGGCCGCGCGCCGCTCAAGGATCCGGTGGAGATCAAGCTGCGAGGCTACAACCTGACCCTGCGCAACAACGAGGCCGACCACATCGTGGTGCGGGTGGAGGACAACCAGTGAGCCAACCCGGCCTGACCATCGCCCTGGCCGGCAACCCCAACGCCGGCAAGACCAGCCTGTTCAACGCCCTCACCGGCGCCCGCCAGCACGTGGGCAACTATCCCGGCGTGACGGTGGAAAAAAAGGAGGGCGAGGTCCGCCACCAGGGCCAGGTGGTGCGGGTGGTGGATCTGCCCGGCACCTACAGCCTCACCGCCTACTCCCTGGAGGAGTTGGTGGCCCGCAACTATGTCATCGGCCAGCGGCCGGACGTGGTGGTGGACGTGGTGGACGCCGCCAACCTGGAGCGCAATCTCTACCTGGCGGTGCAGTTCATGGAGCTGGGCGCGCCGCTGGTCATCGCGCTGAACATGATGGACGTGGCCGAGGCCCGCGGCATGAAGATCGACGTGGCCAAGCTCTCCCAGCTTCTGGGGGTGCCGGTGGTGCCCACCGTGGCCCGCAGCGGCAAGGGCATGGAGGAGCTCATGGCCGCGGCGGTGGAGGTGGCCAAGACCAACCAAGCCTGGCGGCCGCTTTCCATCAGTTATGGCGGCGACGTGGACGAGGGGCTCAAGGAGCTGACCGCCCTTTTGGAGGGCCGCCAATCGCGCCAGGGCCTCTTGGACGCCCGCTGGCTGGCTCTGAAATGCTTGGAGGCCGACCAGGAGGTCCTGACGACCCTGAAGGAGGACCCGGTCCTGGCCCAGCGCCTGCTGCCGGTCTGCCAGCGGGTGGCCGACCACGTCCGCCAGACCATGGACGACGAGCCCGAGAGCGTCATCGCCGACTACCGCTATGGCTTCATCAGCGCCATCGCCCGCCAGGCCATCACCTGGGAGCGCGAGGTGCGCATGGATTTCAGCGACAAGGTGGACCGGGTGCTGACCAACCGGCTGATCGGCCCGCTGTTCCTGGTGGGGGTGCTCTACGCCGTCTATAAGTTCGTCTTCTGGGCCAGCGAGGGTCCGGTGGCCGGCCTGGAGGCCGGCTTCGGCCGGCTGGGCGAGGCGGTGACCGGGCTGTTGCCCGAGGGCGCCTTGCGTTCGCTGTTGGTGGACGGCGTCATCGGCGGCGTGGGCGGGGTGCTGGTCTTCGTGCCGCTGATCATGTTCATGTTCTTCGCCATCGCCATCATGGAGGACTCCGGCTACATGGCCCGGGTGGCCTACCTGATGGACCGGGTGCTCCGGGCCTTCGGCCTGCACGGCAACTCGGTGATCAGCCTGATCGTGGGCGGCGGCATCAGCGGCGGCTGCGCGGTGCCGGGCATCATGGCCTCCCGCACCCTCAAGGATCCCCAGGCCCGCCTGGCCACCATGCTGGTGGTGCCCTTCATGAACTGCGGGGCCAAGATGCCGGTCTTCGGCCTTTTGATCGCCGCCTTTTTCGCCAACAAAAAGCCGGAGGTGATGTTCGGCCTGACGCTTTTCGCCTGGGCCCTGGCCTTGATCGCCGCCCGCGTCCTGCGCTCCACCCTGCTCAAGGGCGAGCAGGCCCCCTTCGTCATGGAGCTTCCGCCCTATCGCACCCCCACCCTCAAGGGCCTTCTCATCCACATGTGGGAGCGCACCTGGCAGTACCTCAAGAAGGCCGGCACCATGCTGCTGGCGGTGAGCATCGTGATGTGGGCCCTGATGAGCTTCCCCGGCCTGCCCGAGGAGCGCGCGGTCCACTACGAAAAGGCCCTGGCCCAGGCCGAGAGCGATGAGGCCAAGACCGAGCTGAAGAACCAGCAGGCCAGCGAGGAGCTGGCCAGCAGCCTGGCCGGCCGGGTCGGCCGAGCCGTGAGCCCGATCACCGCGCCCCTGGGCTTCGAGTGGCGCACCAACGTGGCCTTGTTGGGTGGCCTGGCGGCCAAGGAGGTCATCGTCTCCACCCTGGGCACCGCCTACAGCCTGGGCAAGACCGAGGGCGAGGAGGGCGCGGCCAGCCTGGCCGAGCGCCTGAAGGAAGAGCCGGGCTGGAACGCGCTCAACGCCCTGAGCCTGATGGTCT
>JAIUYB010000450.1 GCA_020216625.1 Desulfarculus sp. | reverse complement strand
GGCCTACATCGGACGCGACTTCGAGGATGCCATCCAGGTGGGCCTGGTGGAGCGCGGCGACCTGCCGGCCGAGGTGGCCGAGGTTTTGGGGAGCAGCAACGGCACCATGGTCTATCGTCTAGTGGAGGATCTGGTGGCCCACAGCGTGGACCAAGACCAGATCGGCTTCTCGCCGGCGGTGGGCCAGGCCCTGGGCCGGCTCAAGGCCTTCAACTACGAGCGCATCTATCTCCATCCGCGCATCAAGACCGAAAACCCCAAGATCCGCGAGATGTTCCTGCGCCTGTTCGACCGCTTTCTCGGCGATCTGCGCCAGGAGCGGACCCACAGCCCCATTTTCGTCCATTTTCTGCATGGGCTGGGCGAGCAATACCGCCAGGCCAGTCAGCCGGCGGAGGTGGTCCGCGATTTCATCGCCAGCATGACCGACGAATTTTTCCTGCGCAGCTACCGGGAGATGGTCCTGCCCCGGCGTCTACCCCGCCACCTGGGCGGTCAGCCAGACTGAGCGCTCAATCGCCTCAAGTGCCACTTCGGCCTGGCGAATCCCGAATGCGTCAGTAGGGTCGACCTGGGACTTGGGCGTGAGTGAATTGTGGTTCACTCCTTGAACCATGTTTCACAATGCTATTGATTCTGAATAGTTGGGCTTTTGGCCCTTGACAAGCTAAAAGCCGGTTAGCTACAAAAAAGTTACCCCTTGCGATGCCGATGTCCCTTGCCCGACCCACTCTCGGCCCCAGGGCGTTTGGGCGATGGCGCACTCCGCCAGTGGCTGTTCCAAATTACCCCGCTCGCCTGGAAGCGGATCGGCAGAACGCAATACAGCTTCTTGCCGGGGAGACGATATGGCCGCGCAATCTGTTCCGGGCTCTCGAACCTCGCCCTCCCAATCAGCCCAAGAGCCGGCGCAACTGATCCTGGAAGACATTCACCTGCGGTTTGGGGGGCTCAACGCCCTGAGCGGGGTCAGCTTCGGGGTGAAAAAGGGCTCCATCCAGGCCATCATCGGCCCCAACGGCGCGGGCAAGACCTGCATCCTCAACTGCATCTGCCGCTTTTACCAGCCCTACCGCGGCAGCATCATCTTCGAGGGCCGCGACATCTCCCACATCCCCACCCACCGGGTGGCCGAGTTGGGCATCGCCCGCAGCTTCCAGAACATCGAGCTGTTCCGGGGCATGACGGTGATGGATAACATCAAGCTGGGCCACCATGTGCACATGCACGGGGGCTTCATATCGGGTGGGATCTACCTGGGCAAGGCCAAGCGCGAGGAGACCCGGGTGCGCAAGGAGATCGAGGAGCGCATCATCGATCTTTTGGAAATCGAGGCCATCCGCAAGAAGGTCGTGGGCACCTTGCCCTATGGCTTGCAAAAGCGGGTGGAGCTGGCCCGGGCCCTGGCCATGAAGCCCAAGGTTCTCTTGCTGGACGAGCCCATGGCGGGCATGAACCTCGAGGAGACCGAGGACATGGCCCGCTTCATCCTGGACGTGAACGATGAATGGGGGGTGACCGTAGTGCTGATCGAGCACGACATGGGCGTGGTGATGGACATCAGCGACAACGTGGTGGTGTTGGATTTCGGCACCAAGATCGCCCAGGGCAGCCCGTCGGAGGTGAGCAAGAATCCCCAGGTGGTGACGGCCTACCTGGGCTCGGAGGCGGCCGCCCACTCAAAGTTGGGGCTATGAGACACCGTTCGGGTGGTCCCGCCAACCCGGTCGCCGAGGTTCTTGATAAACCCGCACCCCAGCCAGGAGAGTGCCCACCGTGCCCCTGACCTACATCAAGGCCCAAGAACCGGGCATTGACATCGCCAACTGGACCCTGCCCCTGCTGCTGGAGCAGAACGCCGCGAAATTCGGCCAGGACAAGGTGGCCCTGCGCGAGAAGGAGTACGGCATCTGGCAAGACGTCAGTTGGCGGCAGTACCACGAGCGGGTCAAGCACTTCGCCCTGGGCCTGGCCGCCCTGGGCTTCGTCGAAGACGACTCCCTGGCCATCATCGGCGACAACCGGCCGGAATGGGTCTTTGCCGAACTGGCCGCCCAATCCCTTAAAGGCCGTCCCCTGGGCATCTACCAAGACTCGATCCTGACCGAGGTGGCCTACGTCATCGACCACAGCGGAGCCCGCTTCGTGGTGGCCGAAGACCAGGAGCAGACCGACAAGGTCTTGGACATGAAGGAGAAGCTGCCCAACCTCAAGAAGGTGATCTACACCGACGCCAAGGGCATGCGCCACTACGACGACCCGCTGCTCATCTTCTTTCCGGAGGTGGAGGAGTTGGGCCGCAAGTTCGAGGCCGATCATCCCGGCTATTATGAGCGGTCGGTGGCCCGCCTGACCCCGGAGGACGTGGCCCTGGTGGCCTACACCTCCGGCACCACCGGATTTCCCAAGGGTTCGCTGCTGACCCACCGCAACATGCTCAAGATGGCGCTGAACCTCAATCAGGTGGACCCCAAGCTGCCCGACGACGAGTTCGTCAGCTTCCTGCCCCTGCCCTGGATCGGCGAGCAAATGATGAGCGTGGCCACCGCCTTGGCCATCGGCTTCACGGTCAACTTCCCCGAATCGCCCGAGACGGCGATGCACGATATGTACGAGATCGGACCCAACGTGGTTTTCAGCCCGCCCCGGGTCTGGGAGCAGATGTCGCGCTCGGTGATGGTCAAGCACCTGGACGCCAGCTGGTTCAAACGCTTTGTCTACCGCCTGTGCATGCCCATCGGCTACCAGATGGCCGACTTCCATTTCGAGAAGAAAAACCCGCCCTTGTCCTGGAAGGTGATGTACCGCCTGAGCTACTGGCTGCTTTTCCGCGCCCTCAAGGATCGCCTGGGCTTTTCCAACATCCGCAGCGCCAGCACCGGCGGCGCGGCCCTGGGGCCAGACGTGTTCCGCTTCTTCCACGCCTGCGGGGTCAACCTCAAGCAGATCTACGGCCAGACCGAGATCAGCGGCATCAGTTGCATCCACCGCTCCGGCAACGTGGACTTCACCAGCGTGGGCCAGCCCATCCCCGAAACCGAGGTCCAGATCTTCGAACCCGACCCCGAGGGGGTGGGCGAGATCGTCTCCCGCTCGCCGGCTCTATTCCAAGGCTATCTCAAGAACGACGAGGCCACCC
>JAIUYB010000449.1 GCA_020216625.1 Desulfarculus sp. | reverse complement strand
GGTGGCGAAGAGGGTGGCCTTGGCGTGGAAGAGATGGAACCCGCCCTTGACCATGTCCCAGGCCAGGACGCCGCAGACCACGCCCTGGTTGACGATCAGCTCCAGCATGTAGAACTCGTTGTAGAAGCGCACCCCGTGCTTGAGGCACTCCTCGAACAGGGTGTGCAGCATGGCGTGGCCGGTGCGGTCGGCGGCGGCGCAGGAGCGGTGGACCGAGCCGGCGCCGAACTTGCTGGTGTGGCCGCCGAAGGCCCGTTGGTAGATGCGGCCGTCGTCCATGCGCGAGAAGGGCAGGCCCATGTGCTCCAGCTCGATGACCACGCTGGGGGCCTCGCGGCACATGAATTCGATGGCGTCCTGGTCGCCCAGCCAGTCCGAGCCCTTGACGGTGTCGAACATGTGGTAGCGCCAGTCGTCTTGCTCCACGTTGCTCAAGGAGGCCCCGATGCCGCCCTGGGCGCTGACGGTGTGGGAGCGGGTGGGGAAGACCTGGCTGATGACCGCGGTGTTCACTTGGCGGCCGGCTTCCAGGGCGGCGCGCAGGCCCGAGCCGCCCGCGCCCACCACCAGGGCGTCCACCCGGTGGATGGTGATGTTGTCGCTGATAGGCATGACTTGCTATCTCCCTACGGTTGCACCGAGAAGGTCAGCACCGTGACGGCGCCGAAGAGGAAGAAGGCCAGGGTCGCCACCCAGTTGAGGCTGGTGAGGACGATCCGCCATCCCTCGCGGTGCACGTAGTCGTCGATGACCAGTTTGATGCCGTTCATGGCGTGGATGAGCCCCAGCACCAGGAAGGTGAGCTGGAGGCCCTTGTAGAGCGGACTGGCCAGGCGGGGGGCCACGGCCTCGTAGGTGATGTTGCCGGAGCCGGTGTAGTGCAACAGGATGAAGTGCACTCCCAACAGGATCACCAACGCCACGCCGCTGACCCGCTGGAACAGCCACTCGAAGGCGCCGGAGCGCCCGGTTCCCAGGTATCGCACGTTTCGCTCTCCCTATGGTCGGCGCGGCCGTCCAAAAGAGGCCGCGGCAGGGATTCTAGTGGAAGGCCAGCCGGATCATGGGCACGCCGCCCAGCACCGTCAAAAAGGCGCTGACCGCGATGGTGGCCCAGACCCAGGTCTTGTGGGGGCCCTTCTCGGCCGCGGGGCCGAAGTCGATCAGCACCACCCGGATGCCGTTCAGGCCATGGAAAACCACGCAGGCCAACAGGCCCACCTCCAGGAAGTGGAACAGGGGCGACTGCACGATGGCCATCACCTGGTTGAAGGCCTCCTTGCCGCGGCTGATGTTGTGGATGACCCAGATGTGCATGAAGATGTACAGGGCCAGCCCCAACCCGGTGACGCGGTGCAGCAGCCAGGCGATGTAACCGGCGTGGAGCCGGTAATGCGCCTTGGGGGGATAGGCTTTCATGATTGCTTCCGTTTCCGATCCTTGTCCCCGCGCGGGCGGGGGGTTGGGTTGTTAACCGCGCGCGTAGGCGGCCTTGCCCTCTTGGTACAGGTCGCCGCCGTGCACGTCGTTGACCACGAACAGGGGCATGTCCTTGACCACCAGCCGCCGCACCGCCTCCGGCCCCAGGTCGGGGAAGGCGATGACCTCGGCCTCGGTGATGGAGCGGGCCATCAGGGCCCCGGCTCCGCCGATGGCGGCCAGGTAGACCGCCCCGTGCCGGACCATGGCCGCCTTGACCTCCTCGCCGCGCTTGCCCTTGCCGATCATGGCCTTGAGCCCGTGGGCGATGAGGTAGGGCGCGTAGGCGTCCATGCGGTAGCTGGTGGTGGGGCCGGCCGCGCCGATGACCCGTCCCGGGGGGGCGGGGGATGGCCCCACGTAGAAGATCGCCGCGCCCTCCAGGGGGAAGGGCGGCTGGCCTCCGGCCTCCATGGCCTCCACGATGCGCTTGTGGGCGGCGTCGCGGCCGGTGTAGACGACGCCGTTTAAGAGCACCCGGTCGCCGGACTTGAGCTCGCGCAGGGTTTCGCTGGTCAGCGGCGTGGTCAGGCGGATGGTCTGGCTCATAGCACCGCCTCCTTGTGCCGCGCGGCGTGGCACTGCACGTTCACCGCCAGGGGCAGGCTGGCGATGTGGCAGGGCCGGATGTCCACGAAGACCCCCAGGGCGGTGATCCGCCCACCCAGGCCGGCCGGGCCGATGCCGGTGCGGTTGACCAGCTCCAGCAGCTCGGCCTCCAGGGCGGCGGCCTCGGGGTCGGGGTTGACCGAGCCCAGCTCGCGCAAAAGGGCGCGCTTGGCCCGGCGGCAGGCATCGTCGAAGGTGCCGCCCACCGCCACCCCCAGGATGATGGGCGGGCAGGGGTTGGGTCCGGCCGCCTCCACGGTCTCGATCACCCGCTCCTTGACGCCCTTGAGACCCATGGCCGGGGTGAGCAGGAAGACCTTGGACATGTTCTCGCTGCCCCCGCCCTTGGGCACCACCCAGAGGTGGACCTTATCGCCGGGGACGATGCTGATGTGCACCACGGCCGGGGTGTTGTCGCCGGTATTTTGGCGGGTGAAGGGGTGGCAGACGCTCTTGCGCAGGTAGTGGCGCTCGTAGCCATCGCGCACGCCCTGGTTGACGGCTTCGATCAGGTCGCCGCCCACCAAGTGCACCTCCTGGCCGATGTCCAGGAAGATCACCGCCAGGCCGCAGTCCTGGCACATCGGCATGGATTCGTCACGGGCGATGTCGGCGTTCTCGATCAGGCGGGCCAGGACCTCGCGTCCCACCGGGGATTCCTCGGTGGCCATGCCTCGCTCCAGGGCCCGGCGCACGTCCTCGGGCAGCAGGAGATCGGCCTGGCCGCACAGCTCGGCCACCGTGTCCCGGATCAGGGCCACGTCTATTTCGCGGGGAACGGGCAAGACGGCTCTCCCGTTTGTGTGGTTGTGATGAAGCCTGCTCAAGGCGGCTGCTATGTTGTAGCGGCCCGCCGTCGGCCCTGTCAACCCCCCCTACAGACGATGTAGAATTCTTCGTACAATATCCGATTATTTTGGTTTTATTAATCGGTTGCATCACCACGGCCCCGCAAGGCGCCGTACAGCCGCGCCAGGCGCTCCGGGGCCAAACCCAGGGCATGGCCCAAGAGCATGGCTTGGTTGATGATTGTGGTGCGCAAGACTCCCAGGG
>JAIUYB010000448.1 GCA_020216625.1 Desulfarculus sp. | reverse complement strand
CATCAGCTCCCGGGCCGGGGCGGGGATGTCTTGGGCCAGGGCGTCCACCTCGGCCGCCGCGGCCAGAATGAGGGGGAAGGGCTTGTCCGCCTCGCGGCCCTTGAGCCGGGCCAGGCGGGTTAGCGCGCCATGGTTATGATAATCCACGCCCAAACCGTACAAGGTCTCCGTGGGGAAGACCGTGACTCCCCCCTGGCGCAGGCAATCGGCGGCCCGGGCCAGGGCCTCGGGGTCGGGCGCGGCGGGATTCAGGATCAGGCGTGGGGGATGGGCGGTCATGGCCGATTCTCCGCGGGACGGCGCGGCCCTAGAAGGTCAGCACCGGCACCCCGGCCTTGAGCCAGTTGGTCAGCAGCTGGCCGGTGTAGATCACCTCCACCCCCAGGGCTTCGAGCTTCTCGCTGACCCCGTAGCGGTCGGCGCAGGCCCGGCAGGCCCTAAGCTCCACCCCGGCCTGGGCCAGGGCCCGGAGTTCTTCCTGAATCCCCGGATCCTGGGTGGCCAGTTCGGCCGAGGGACCCCAGATCACCAGGGTGACCCGGGGCCACCAGCTTTTGAGGCGGGAGTTCTTGGCGTACATGAAGGCCAGGTTCAGGGCCACCTCGCGGTCGCGGGCGGCCCAGATGATGGCCACTTCCCGGGGCTGGTCGTCGCTCATGCCGATGCCTCCGGTTCAAGAGGGCGGGCGGGAATGAACCCCGCCCCCACGAAGAACATTATGAAGCCCCAACGTGGGCGGCATGGCTTCGGCACCACGACCCCCTGCCAACCAGTTGCGGCAACCGGCGCTCCGCCGGTTGCCAGCCGCCTTTTTGGAGGGGGGTGTGGGGGGAATCTTTTTCGGCACGAAAAAGGTTCCCCCCACATTCTCTTACTCAAAAAACGGCTCGCCGGCCAGGGCGCGGCGGGAGAGGGTCTGGTCGGCGTCCAGGACCTTGCGGGTCATGCGGGCGCGTTCGGCCTTGAGGCGCTCGGCCAGGGCGGAGTCGGCCAGGGAGAGCATCTGGGCGGCCAGGTAGCCAGCGTTGCGGGCCCCGCCCGCGCCCAGGGCCACGGTGGCCACCGGCACTCCGGCCGGCATCTGTACGGTGGAGAGGAGGGCGTCCATGCCCTGCAGGGGGCTGGAGGGCATGGGCACTCCGATGACCGGCAGGGTGGTGTTGGCGGCCATGACCCCGGCCAGGTGGGCGGCCCAGCCCGCGCCGGCGATGATGACCTTGAGACCGCGGGCCTCGGCTCCCTGGGCGTACTCCAGGGCCTCGCGGGGGGTGCGGTGGGCGGAGAGCACCCGGGCCTCGGCCCGCACCCCCAGGACCCGGAGCACCTCCACCGCCTCCTTCATGGCCTCCCAGTCGGAGGCCGAGCCCATGACCACCCCCACCTGGGGCCGGCGGCCCTCCTGGACCAGGCGGGCCAGGGCGCGGTGGCCGATGTCGCGGCGGCAGTACATGCCCTCCCAGGAGATGTGGTCCACCGCCTCGTAGGCCCGCTCGATGGCGTCCTTGATGTCCTCGCCGATGGCGGTGACGCCCAGGACCCGGCCGCCGTTGGTGACTAGTTTGCCATTATTTATCGCGGTCCCGGCATGGAAGACCACCACCCCCCGGCAGAGGCAGGCCTGCTCCAGGCCCTTGATCTCCTTGCCCTTGGCGAAGGGTCCGGGATAGCCGCCGGAGGCCAGGACCACGCAGACCGCGGGCCGGGGCGACCATTTGACCGTGGCCTCGCCCAGACGCCCCTGGGCCAGCTTGTGCAGGAGGTCGGCCAAGTCGGATTCCAGGCGCAGCATCAGGGGCTGGCACTCGGGATCGCCAAAGCGGCAGTTGAACTCCAGGACAAAAGGATCGCCCTGCTTGTCGATCATCACCCCGGCGTAGAGGATGCCCTTGTAGGGGGTTCCCTCGGCGGCCAACCCCTTGATAACCGGCCTTATGATCCGGTCCATGATGCGCTCGGCCACCGAGGGCGTCACCACCGGAGCCGGGGAATAGGCCCCCATGCCGCCGGTGTTGGGGCCGGTGTCGCCCTCGCCGATGGCCTTGTGGTCCTGGGTGGTGGGCAGGGGCAGGATGGTCTGGCCGTCGGTGAAGACCATGAAGCTGGCCTCCTCGCCCTCCAGCCACTCCTCCACCACCACCCGGCAGCCGGCCTGGCCGAACTCCAGCTTCTCCATCATGGCCACGCAGGCGGCCTCGGCCGCGGCCGGCTGGGCGCAGAGCAGCACCCCCTTGCCGCCGCAGAGGCCGTCGGCCTTGACCACCAGGCGGCGTCCGGCCCGGCGCACGTAGTCCTTGGCCGCCTCGGGGTTGTCGAAGACCCGGTAGTCGGCGGTGGGGACATTGTATTTTTTCATCAGGTCCTTGGCGAAGGCCTTGGAGCCTTCCAACTGGGCGGCGCTCTGGCTGGGGCCGGCCACCAGGATGCCCTCGGCGGCGAAGGCGTCGGCCAGGCCCAGGGTCAGGGGCAGCTCCGGCCCCACCACGGCCAGATCGATGGCCTTTTCCTTGGCAAAGGCCAGCAATGCCGGCAGGTCGTCGCCGGCGATGTCCACGCAGACCGCCTCGCCGGCCATGCCGGGGTTGCCCGGGGCGCAGTAGAGCTCCTCCACCAGGGGCGACTGGGCCAGCTTCCAGACCAGAGCGTGCTCGCGGCCGCCACCACCGATCACCAATACCTTCATGTCCTCGCTCCCATTGACCCCGGCCGGGTTCGCGGGCCGGATCGCGTTTTGATCTTCCTTGCGGTTTCCGCCCCCCGTTTGGCTAGGGGGCCGGATAATATCGCCTCACCTCGGGGTGATACTGATAGGGTCGGTCAACTTCCATGCCCAGGGTCACCGGGCTGCCGCCCAGGCGCATGCCGCCCGGCAAGGCGGCCCCCATGCGCCAGTCGCCGGCCTCCAGCCAAAACCACAGCCCCCGGCCGGGGTCGAAATAGACTTGATCGGCCGGGTAATAACGGTACATGTACTTGGCGCGGCGGCCATGGGCCGGGGCCCAGGGCGGGGGGGCCTTTTTCAGCTTGGGTCCGCCGGGGTAGGCGGCCGCCACCTGGGGATGATACCGAAAGGGCTGGTCCACGCCCATGGTCAGGGTGACGAAACCCGAGCCCACCCGCAGCCAGACCGGCAGGGCGGCCCCCATGCGCCATTCCTCACCCTCC
>JAIUYB010000447.1 GCA_020216625.1 Desulfarculus sp. | reverse complement strand
CGGACATGTCCCGGCGCTGGTGCTCGGCCAGCATGCGTTGGGGACAGGCGGCGCACCGTAGGTTGCAGCGGCTGGTGAGGTCCACCCAGAGGCGGAATGGCGGCGCGGCGGGTTTTTCGCTCCGGTTCAGGAACCCCCAGAGCTGACTGGCCAGGCGCCGGGTGTCGCTCATGCGCCTCGGTCCAAGGGCCGGATGACCCGGGCCGGGGCCCCGGCCGCCAGATGGGCCGCCGGCACCTCGCCCAGCAACACGCTGCCCGCGCCCAGCACCGCGTGGTCGCCCATCTGGGCCCCGTCGGCCACCACGCAGTGGGCCGCGATCCAGACGTTCTGCCCGATGCGGGTCGGTCCCCGGCTGTGGGTGCCGCTCTGCTGGGCCAGGGGCACGGCCGAGTCCAGGTCGTACTCGCCCCCGCTGAGCAGATAGGCATAGGCCGCGATGAAGGTCCCCTGGCCGATGGTCAGGAGATTGCTGGAGAAAAGCTCGCAGTTGTGGCTGACGTTGACCCCGGGGGCCAACTCGATGTCCCCGCCCTTGGTGTAGACGATGGCGTTGCGGCCGATGAATACGCCATCGCCCAAAAAAAGCCCCCGGTTGCCCTCGCCCTTGGCGTCCAAGAGGGCGTGGTCGTCCACCACCACCCCCCGGCCCAGGAAGATCTTGCGGGGATGGCGCAGACCCACCCCCCGGCCGAAGAGGCAGCCACCGCCGCAAGCGCCCAGAAGCAAAGGATAAAGCAGCTTGCGCAGGAACAGGCCCAGGGCCCCGGGCACCCACTGGCTGCAAAGCATCACCAGCTCGTAGAGCAGCAAAAAGCCCAGGGAGCGGCTGCCGAGGACCAGGTCCTGGTAGGCCCGCAGCCCGCCGCCGGTCTTCAGCGCCTTGCCCACCTTGTAGCCCGCCCCTGGGTTCATGTCGTCTCCGCCCTGGCCGATTCCATGCGTCCGCGCCGTGCCCGGCCGCGCGGCCGGGCACCGGTTATTATATACCGTCGGAAGGGGTTGGGGGACCGGGAAAGGCCGGCCCACACGCGGTGGTTCAGCGCCCCACCTCCCGGAGCCTAGGCTTCCAGGAAGCGGCGGTGCCAGAGGGCGGCGTTGATCAAGGCCCAGAGCACGTGGTTGTGGTTGTGGGTCCCGGCCAGGTGTTGGTCCATCAGCCGGCGCACCTGGGCCGGCTCCAGGAAGTCGCGCACCAGGGGGCTGGCCGGCAGCAGGTCCTCCATCAGGGGCCGGAGCTGGCCGCGCAGGAGGTTCTTCACCGGCAGGGAGTAGCCCTGCTTGCCCCGGTCCACCACCTGGTCCGGCACCAGCCCCCGGATGGCCTGGCGCAGGATGTATTTGGTGGTGAAGCCCTTGAGCTTGAACCAGCCCGGCAGCTTGCCGGTGAACTCCACCAGTTCGTGATCCAGGAAGGGCACCCGCACCTCCAGGCTGGTGGACATGCTCATCTTGTCCACCTTCATCAGCACGCTGTCGGCCATCACCAGCTTGAGGTCGGCGTAGATCTGGCGGTCCAGGTCCTGGCGGCCGTCGCAGTCTTTCAAGATGGCCTTTAGCGGGGCGAAGGCGTCGATGTCGATGGTGCGGCGCGTCTCACGGTTGAACAGGGCCTCGGCCTGGCCGGGCAGCAGGAAGTACTGCCAGCGCAGGTGCAGGCCCTCGGCCGGCAGGTTCAGGCCGTCGGCGTAGCGTTTGAAGATATTGATGATGCCCTTCTTCTGGGGCTGGTCCGGCAGACGGGCGGCCAAGGCGCCGGCCAGGGGCGCGACGCCAGGTATCTTCTCTACCCAGGCCGCGGCCTTGGCCGCCTTGAAGCGGTCGTAGCCGCAGAAGACCTCGTCCCCGCCCTCGCCGGAAAGCACCACGATCACCTTCTCGCGGGCCTTGCGGCAGATGAGCATCAGGGGGATGGCCGACAGGTCGGTCATGGGCTCGTCCAGGTGGTAGACCGCCGCCTCCAGGTCGTCCAGGCTCAGGCCCTCGATCATCAGCACCTCGTGGTCGGTGTGATAATGGGCGGCCATGGCGTTGGCGTATTCCAGCTCCGAGAAGCTCTTGTCGGGATAGGCGATGGCGAAGGTGTGCAGGGGGTCCACCCCCAGCTCGCGCATCTCGGCGGTGACGGTGGTGCTATCCAGGCCGCCGGAGAGGAACACCCCCAGGGGCACGTCGCTCATCAAGCGGCGCTGCACCGCCAGTTTGATCAGCCGGCGCAGCTCTTCCACCGCCTCCTCCGGCCGGGAGAAGGCGGGCGCGAAGTGCAGGTCCCAGTAGCGCCGCTCGTCCAACTGTCCGGTCTGCAGGTCGAAAATGGCGTAGTGCCCCTGGCGGAGCTTGTTGACGCCGGCGAAGAGGGTGCGGGGGGCGGGGGTGAACTCCCAGCCCAGATACTCGTAGAGGGCCTGGCTGTCCACCCGGCGCTGGAATTGGGGCCAGTCCAGGATGGCCTTGATCTCGTTGGCGAAAACCAGGGTCTGGCCGTCGTGGTGGTAGTAGAGCGGCTTGATGCCCAGGCGGTCGCGGCCCAGCATGATCCGGTTGGCGCGCTCGTCCAGCACCGCGAAGCAGAACATGCCGTAGAGCTTCTCGATGACCGCCGGACCCCATTCCTCGTAACCGTGCAGCACGGCTTCGGAATCGGAGTTGGAGCGGAAGACGTGGCCCTTGGCGAGGAGCTCCCGGCGCAGGTCCTGGTGGTTGTAGATCTCGCCGTTGACCACGATGTGGACCTGGCCGTCCTCGTTGTGCATGGGCTGGCGGCCGCGCTCGGACAGGTCGATGATGGACAGGCGGGAATGGCCCAGGGTGGCCGCCTGGCCCAGGTAGACGCCGCTGGCGTCCGGCCCGCGATGGGCCAGGGTCCGGCACATGGTCTCGGCCAAGCCCTGATCAGGCCAACTGAAGCCGCAGATGCCGCACACGGGGGCAACTCCTCACCGGCTGGGGTGCATGGGCGGGGCCGCCGGGGGCCGGCGGCGGCTGATCCTGGCTAAATATACCCGTGCTGGCGATACCATTCACCGGTGCGCCGCAAGCCGTCGTCCAGGGCCACCCGGGGCTCGTAGCCCAGCTCGGCCCGGGCGCGGTCGATGCGGAAGGCCCGGTTCTGGCGGAACCAGTCCGCCCGGCGGCGAAAGATGGGCGGCTCCCAGGGCAGGGGCTTGAAG
>JAIUYB010000446.1 GCA_020216625.1 Desulfarculus sp. | reverse complement strand
CAGGGCGCGCAGACCGCGCAGGACAACGTTGGTGCCCTTGTTGACCACGTAATCCACCAACAGCCCGTCGAAGGTGTCCACGCTCACGCCCTTGAGGCCCAGGTCCCGGCAGGCGGTGTTGATCATCTCCATGCGTTCGGCGATGCTGAAAAGGCCCTTCTTCTCCGAATTTATCGCCACGGCGATGACGACCTCGTCGAAGATCTCCAGGGCGCGGCGCAGGATGGACAGGTGCCCATTGGTGATGGGGTCGAAGGAGCCGGGATAGATGGCGATGCTCATGCAGGGAGGCCTTTCTCCGCCGAAGCCGGATGGGGCGCGGGGCCCGGGGTCAGGAAGCTCACCTCGGTCTGGCCATAGGCCCGGCGGTCAATCAGCCGCAGGCCGGCGTCTTCCGGAGGCCGCTCGCCGGGAGCGTGCTCGATGACCAGCACCCCCTCGGGGCTCAACCAGCCCTGGGCGGCGCAGAGCCGGATCAAGGCGGCCACCAGGCCCTGGCCGTAGGGCGGGTCGGCCAGGATCAGGTCCAGGGACCCAGCCCCGGCCCAACCCCCGCCGGCGGCCAGGGCATCCCGGGCTATCACCCGGGCGCGGTCGGCCAGACCCAGGACGGTCAGATTACGGCGCAGGGCCTGGATGGCGTCGCGCCGGTTTTCCACGAAAACGCAAGCCGCCGCGCCACGCGACAGGGCCTCCAGCCCCAAGGCTCCGGAGCCGGCGAAGAGGTCGGCCGTCCGCGCCCCGGCCACTCGCCCGGCCAGGATGTTAAAGATGGCCTGGCGGACTTTGGCGGCGGTGGGCCGGGTGGCCAGGCCCGGCGGGGTTTGGAGGTTGCGCCCCCGCAGCTCGCCGCCGCTGATCTTGATCACGCCCGGCCGAACCCTAGAGGTATTTCTCCGCCAGGACCTCGGCGATCTGGACCGCGTTGGTGGCCGCGCCCTTGCGGATGTTGTCGGCGCTGATCCACATGTCGATGCCGCGCTCCTGGCTGATGTCCTCGCGGATGCGCCCCACCAGGGTCAGATCCTGGCCGGCGGCGTCCAGGGGCATGGGGTAGACCTTGTTGGCCGGGTCGTCCACCACCTTCACGCCCGGGGCGGCGGCCAAGAGCTCGCGCACCCGGTCCGGGCTGATCTTCTGGCGCGTGGCGATGTTGATGGCCTCGGAATGTCCGTAGACCACCGGCACCCGCACACAGGTGGCGCTGACCTTGATGCTGGGATCGCCCATGATCTTCTGGGTCTCCAGCACCATCTTCATCTCTTCCTTGGTGTAGCCGTTGTCGAAGAAGACGTCGATGTGCGGCAGCAGGTTCAAGGCGATCTGATGGGGATAGACCTTGGCCTCGGGCTTGCGCCCCTCATACCAGGCCCTGAGTTGGCCCTCCAGTTCCACGATGGCCTTCTGGCCGGTGCCGCTGACCGCCTGGTAGGTGCTGACCACGATGCGCTCGATGCCCACCGCGTCGTAGATGGGCTTCAGGGCCACCACCATCTGGATGGTGGAGCAGTTGGGATTGGCGATGATGCCCTTGGTGGTGTACTGGGCGATGGCGTCGGGGTTGACCTCGGGCACCACCAGGGGCACCTGGGGGTCCATGCGCCAGGCCGAGGAGTTATCCACCACCACCGCGCCGGCCGCCCAGGCCTGGGGGGCGTAGGTGGTGCTGGTGCCGGCCCCGGCCGAGAAGAGCGCGATGTCGATGCCCGCGAAGGAGCCCTCGCCCAAGACCTGGACCGGGACGTCCTGGCCCTGGTACTTCAGGGTCTTGCCCCGGCTGCGCTCCGAGGCCAGCAGCCGCAGCTCGCTGACCGGGAAGGCGCGCTCCTCCAGGCACTGGATCATCTGATTGCCCACGGCGCCGGTGGCGCCGCACACGGCTACGCGGAAGGACTTGGCCATCATTCCAACCTCTCGGGCTCAAGACGGGAAAGAGACGGCGCCGGCGGCGCGCCACCGGTCTTTATTAACCAAGGCCGGCCAGGAATGCAAATATTTTGTGCCTTTCCCGCCTGGCCCGCAATGGGCGGGGGGCCGCCCCGCTCGGAACGGCCCCCCGTCGCACGAGATTCAACCCCCGCCAACCGGCCGCCGCGCGACCCGGGACGGGGTGTCGACGGCTAGAAGTGCGCCCCGTTGCCGTTGACCGGCCGGGGGTTGGCCTTCAGATACTCCAGGCGGTTGAGCCCGTTCAGGTAGGCCTTGGCCGAGGCCACCATGATGTCCGGGTCGCTGCCCTTGCCCAGCACCTCGATCTCATCCTCACCCAGGCGCACCGTCACCTCGCCCTGGGCGTCCAGGCCGCCGGTGACGCTGGAGATGCCGAAGTGCAGCAATTTCGCCGGGCTGCCGGTGATCTTGGCGATAGTGTTGTAGACCGCGTCCACCGGCCCCACCCCGGAGCCGAAGTCCTGGCGCATCTGGCCGTGGTCGCTGATGCGCACCGTGGCGGTGGGCACGGTCACGGTGCCACTGACGATGTTCAGGTACTCCAGCTTCCAGCGCGAGGGGATGCGCTGGATCTCGTCGGCGATCAGCGCCTCCAGGTCCTCGTTGAAGACCTCCTTCTTCTTGTCGGCCAGGACCTTGAAGGCCGCGAACAGGCGCTCGAAATCGGCCTCGCTCAGCTCGTAGCCCATCTCCATCAGGCGCGACTTGAGCCCGGCCCGGCCCGAGTGCTTGCCCAGGACCAGCAGGTTGGTGTTCAGGCCCACCTCGGCCGGGGTCATGATCTCGTAGGTCAGGGGCTGCTTGAGCACCCCGTCCACGTGGATGCCCGACTCGTGGGCAAAGGCGTTGGCCCCCACGATGGCCTTGTTGGGCTGCACGGTCAGGCCGGTGACCACGGTGATCAGCCGGCTGGTGGGCACGATCTCGGTGCGGTTGATGCCGGTGACGAGCCCCAGCTCCTTCTGCCGGGTGGCCAGGGCCATGACCAGCTCCTCCAAGGCGGCGTTGCCGGCCCGCTCGCCGATGCCGTTGACGCAGACCTCGGCCTGGCGCGCCCCGGCGGTGATGCCGGCCAGGGAGTTGGCCACCGCCAGGCCCAGATCGTTGTGGCAGTGCACGCTGAGCACCGCTTTCTCCACCTCGGGCACCTGCTGGCGGATGTATTTGATGAGATTGTGGAACTCGTGGGGCAGGGCGTAGCCCACGGTGTCGGGGATGTTGATGGTGGTGGCCCCGTGGGC
>JAIUYB010000445.1 GCA_020216625.1 Desulfarculus sp. | reverse complement strand
CCGACATCAGCCAGGCCGAGGTCAGCCCCCGCTATTTCCAGGCCATGCAACAGCTCCACAACGAGCTCAAGACCTTCGACGGCCTGATCCTGGTCAACCATCCCCTCAAGACCAGCAAGACCGCCAGCGGCATCAGCTATCAGGATCTGGACCTGACCGACTTCTATGACGGCGTCTGGAAGCAGACCGAGAAGGCGGTGCGAAATCCCCTGGAGCTGATGAGCCGCTGCGTCCCGGTCTTCACCTACGCCCAGGACAGCGACATCCGCCTGCGGGCGGTGCAGGATCTTTTTCCCTACGGCGTCCAGGGGGTCTTCATGCTGCGGGTGCAGCCCCTGGACATCGACTACGAGCAGCGCCTGCGCGAGCGGGTGGACGAGTTGGGCGAGTACCTGGCCGAGTACTTCCTGTTCCACGACCACAAGCTGGCCGAGATGAAGGAGTATAAGAGCGCCGAGGAGCTGGCCCAGCGCCGGGCCAAGGCCGAGGAGCTTCTTTTCCAGGTGGAGGCGCTCAAGGAGTCGGGCGACTATGACCAGGCGGTGGCTCTCTGCCAGGAGGCCATCAAGGCCCTGCCCACCCAGCCCGAGGCCTATCTGGAGGGCGGCCGAATCCTGGTCAAGCTGCGCCGCTATCCCCCCGCCCTGCAGATGTTCCGCGACGCTGAATCGGTCTCGGCCCGCTCCCCCCTGCCCAATCAGGAAATGGCCAACCTGCGCCTGGCCCAGGTGCGGGAGCTGGCCGAGCAGCAGCGTCGCGGCGGGCAGACGCCCAAGCCGGGCCTGATCGACGGTTTGTTACGCGAGGCCGAGGAAAATTTCGCCCAGGCCCTGGTCAAGGCCGAGCAGGTGGTGTTGGTGGACGCCAATCCCGAGTCCCGGGCCGCGGCCCGTCGCCTGGCCACCGCCAAGGTGGTCGAGAGCATCCTTTCCCAGGACCTGTCCGAGACCCTGGGGCCCCATCACCCCATGGTCCACAAGCTCCTGCTCATGGCCCAGGAGGCCATCGAGGCCAAACTCAATGGCGACGACCAGACCGCCCGCCGCTTCCTGATCCAGTTCGGCCTGCTGGCCTACCAGAAGGGCGACCTCAAGGAGGCCCTGCGTCTGTGGCTCCAGGCGGCCGAGGAGCCCGACCAGCGCCAGAGGGCCTGCCAGCACCTGAATTTCCTGGGCACCCAGTTGCGCCAGGCCGGCCGCCTGGACGAGGCGTTGGGGGTCTACCAGAAAATCCTTTCCCACAACCCCAGCTTCAAGGGCGTGGTCACCTTCAACCTGGCGGTGGCCCTGTTCACCAAGGCCCAGGAGCTGGCCGCCAATTCCGGGGGGGAACCGGACCAGGCCATCGCCCGCCAGGCGGCGGCCACCGCCGTGGAGGCCATCTACATCGATCCCTACCTGCCCCAGGACCGCAACTTCTACGCCAATCGGGTGATCAAGACCGGCCTGGAGCAGGCCGCCTCCCTGGTGGCGGCCGTGGTCTCCCTGGCCGGCCCCGCCGACACCGGCTACCTGAATGACGAAAATTCCTGCCAGGCGGCCTGTCTGGAAATGGAATCCTACCTGGCCCGCGGCGACGAGAAGTCCGCCCTCAACCTGTTGCTGACCCTGTCCCAGGAGCGGCGCAACTTCTTTCTCTGTTTCGATCGCCACGCCAACCAGGCGGTGGCCGATTTCGCCCGCCGTCTGCATCCCCGGCTGTCCAACCATGACCAGCCGCGCCTGCGCTCCCTGGGTCAGGTGCTGGGGGTCCTCTTGGCCAAGCACACCCAGACCCGCCAGGGTCCCGACCCCCGCCTGACCGCGGTGGTCCAGGCCCTGGAGGAGGCCGACCAGGCCCGAGCCGCCAGGGCCCTGGTGGAGGCCCTGCTCGCCGATCCCATCCTGACCTCCACCCCCCTGCCCTGGCGCGACCCCACCTTGGCCAACCTGGCCCGCGAGGTCGCCCAGAAACTGGCCCGGGTGGATTTCAGCCGCTTCTGACCCCGGGACGGACCAACCCCGCCCCGGACGCCACCCTTTTGGCCGGACCCCTCGCCCGGCCTGGGCCCCAACCTCAGCCCTGGCTGGCGGTCAGGGCCTGGTCCAGATCGGCGATGATGTCGTCCGCTTCCTCGATGCCCACCGAGATGCGCACCAGGTCCTCTCCCACCCCGGCCGCGGCCAGCTCCGCCGGGCCCAGTTGGCTGTGGGTGGTGCTGGCGGGGTGGATGACCAGGGTCTTGGCGTCCAGGATGTTGGCCAGGTGCGAGCAGAGCCGGACCGATTCGATGAACCGTCGCCCAGCCTCCCGGCCGCCCTTGATGCCGAACCCAAAGACCGCGCTGGGGCCCAGGGGGAAGTATTTCGCGGCCCGCTCGCGGTCGGGGTGCCCGGGCAAACCGGCGTAGTTCACCCAGCTCACCGCCGAATGCCCGGCCAGGTGCTCGGCCACCTGGCGCGCGTTGGCGCAGTGGGCCTTGGCCCGGAGGGGCAGCGTCTCCATCCCCTGCAGGATCAGGAAACTATTGATGGGCGCGGGCGCGGCCCCCAGGTCGCGCATCAAACCGGTGCGCAGTTTCAGGATGTAGGCCGGACAGGCCGGCGCTGCCTCCGCGACCGGGTCGTAGCGGCAGAAGGCCTCGTGGAAGTTCAGCCCGTGATAGGCCGGGTCGGGCTGGGTGATCTCCGGCCAGCGGTCGCCGGCGGTCCAGTCGAAACGCCCAGAATCCACCACCGCCCCGCCGATGCACAGCCCGTGACCGCCGATGATCTTGGTCAGCGAGTAGACCACGATCTGGGCGCCGTATTCCAAGGGATTGCCGATGGGCGGCGGGCTGACGGTGTTGTCCACCACCAGCGGAACCCCGCAATCCCCCGCCGCCCGGGCGATTCCTTCCAGGTCGTCCACGTTGCAGCGCGGGTTGCCGATGGACTCGGTGAAGAAAAGACGGGTGTTGGCGTCGGCCGCCCGCCGGAAGTTGTCCGGGTCGCTGGAGTCCACGAAGCGGGTCTGGATCCCCATCCGGGCCAGGGTGTGGGCGAAGAGGGTCCGGGTGCCGCCGTAGAGGTTCGACCCGCTGACGATGTTTTGCCCGGCCTTTGTGATGCCCAGCACCGCGTAGGCGATGGCGGCCATGCCGCTGCTGGTGCACAGGGCCCCGGCCGCGCCGTGGATGGCCGCCAGCCGATCCTCCAGCACCTGGGTGGTGGG
>JAIUYB010000444.1 GCA_020216625.1 Desulfarculus sp. | reverse complement strand
GGGGTCGTTGCGGGCCTCGGCCTTGGCGGTGGTGATCTGGATGCCGCTGCCCAGGTCCACGATCTCGTTGACCAGGGTGATCTTCTGGTGGCGTTCCTCGATGCTGGAGGCGTCGGAATAAAGCTTGACCTCCTCGCTCATGGCCTTGTTCTGGTCGTCGAGGAAGGCATAGCACCCCCGCGAGTAATCCCTGGCGGCCTGGTCCAGGGCGACGCGGGCCTTGGTGATGGCCTCGTTCCTGGCCGCGGTGTCCATCATCAGGGCCTCGTAACGCTTGACCGCCTCCTCGGCCTTGGCCACCTTTTCCTGCAAGAGGCCGTCGCTGGCGAAATGCGGCAGTTTGCGGGCCTCGGCCAAGGCCTGCTGGACCTCCGCCAGGCGTTTTTTGCTTTCCTCCAGAGCCTTGGCGTCCTTGGTGAAGGAATAGCCGCGCATCTCGAACATCGTCCACAGGGAGGAGCGATAAAGGTTGTTGCCCACCGCCACCTCCGGCACCAGGCTTTTGGCCAGGACCTGGGAAGCCCCGCTCACCCGGTTCATTTGCCAGGCGGCGAACCCGCCCACCGCCAAGGCCAGGAGGATGAGGAGCCCGAAGCCAACGCTGATCTTCATGCCCAACTTCATCTTTTTGAACATCCTCGCCTCCTTGTGTTCCTCCACGCCTCTGACGCCAACCCGGGCCGGCTCCGGCTCCCGGCCTCCAAGGCCACGACCGCGAACCGGCCGTCAGGCGGCCCCGCCGCCGGCTCCGGTCTCCGGTTGGGCGTCAAGGAAATTGACCTGAATGTGTGCGGGTTGACCGAACGCGGCCCAGCCGGGCGGCGCGGGTGGCCAACCCTCGGGCGGACTCGCCCGATTCGCGCTAGGCCCATGATAGTACATATAGGCTAGGATTTGGGGGTGGATTGACGTCTGTCGCCTGGGACGACTCTAATGGCCGGAGGGCCTCCACCCACCGCCCGCCGCCTAGGCCACCAATCCCACCCAAGGCTTGCGCCCGTCGACCTCGGCTTCCAGGCCCACGCCGCCGCCGGAATCAGGATTGACCTCCCCGATATCCACCGAGCGGTTGGCCAGACGGTCGAGCACCGCCTCCAACTCGGTCGCGGCCCGGTGCAGGCAGGTCATGAACCGGGGGCACAGGCGATGGCCCAGCCGTTGAAGGGCCTCCTGCTCCTCCGGCAAGATCAGCACCACCAGGCGACTCCGGCACAGCTCGCCCAGGGCCACCAAGTCCTCCAGGGCCCTGGCGTCATGGGGAGCCAGGACCAGGATCGCCCCCGGCTCGCCGGGGCAAGCCAGGCGACGCTCCAGACCGGGCAGCGCCTCGTACACCTGCCGGGTGAACTGGGGCAAACCATGCACCACCAGCCTGCGCAAGGGGTGGTTGGCCGGCAATTCGGCGGGCAAATAGCAAATGAGATTCATGTTGTCACACCGCTAAAGGGATGCCCAATGAACAACCAAGAACCATGCCAAGCGCGGGGCAAAACCTATCATAGCGATGTCATTGATCTATCATTCGCCCGGCCTTGCCCCGCGCCGGCACCAGCCGCTGACGCGAGACCGCCGGCGTCTTGTCAGGCGGGACGCTGTACCGTCGCGCGAGACTCCCGGACGATCCGTCGTCACTTGCGCGAGAGGCCGTGTTTTTTGAGCAGGGCATAGAGGCGGCCGCGCGAGAGCTCGGAGATGGCGCAGGTTTTCTGGATGTCGCCATGGGTGCGGGCCAGCAACTCGCGCAGGTAGCGTCTTTCCGCCGCCGCCGCCGCCTCGTCGCGCACCTTGGCCAAGGAGGGCATCTGCTCCAGGGGCGCCAGCTCGATGGCCAGCCGCGGTTCGCCCTGCTCCGGTCGGCGCAGGGCGGCCTTGGTCACCTCCACCCGCAGATAGGTGGGCAGGTGGTAGGCGTAGAGGATGGCCTCGTCCTGGGCGGCGCTCAGGGAGCGCTCCAGAACATTGACCAATTCGCGCACGTTGCCCGGCCAGGTATAGGCTTGCAGGGCCTCCAGGAAATCCGGGGCGAAACCCTTGGGGCGCAGCTTGTAGCGTTGGCAGAGGCGGGTGAGGTGGTGGTTGACCAGCTCGGGCATGTCCTCGCCGCGTTCGCGCAGAGGCGGCAGCTCCAGGGAGAAGGTCCGCAGGCGGAAGAACAGGTCCTGGCGAAACTGCCCCTGGGCCACCATCTCCTCCAGATCGCGGTTGGTGGCTGCGATTAGCCTGAAATCGCTGGTTATCTCGGAATTTCCCCCCACGGGTCGGAAACGGCGCTCCTGCAACACCCGCAGGAATGACTTCTGCAGGGTCAGGGGCAGCTCGCCCACCTCGTCCAGGAACAGGGTGCCGCCATGGGCCTGTTCGATCAGGCCGCGTTGGCTGCGGTCGGCCCCGGTGAAAGAGCCGCGCACATGGCCGAAGAGCAGGCTTTCCACCAGGGTTTCGGGCAAGGCGGTGCAGTCAACCACCACGAAGCTCTTGTCCGCCCGGCCGCTGTTGCGGTGGATTCCCCAGGCGAAAAGCTCCTTGCCGGTGCCGGTCTCGCCGTTAATCAGCACGTTGCCATCGCTGGCGGCGGCCTGGGCCATGGTTTCCAGGCAGGCCTGGATGGCGGGGCTGTCGCCCACGATGTCCTCGCGCTTGAGGACCTTGGGCGGGGCCTGGTGCTGACGTTCGTGGCGGTAGTCCAGGGCCCGCAGCAAGGGCAGACGCATCTTATCCACCGAGGCCGGCTTTTCGATATAGTCCCAGGCCCCGTTCTTGATGGCCAGCTCCGCCCCGTCGGGATCGCCCTGGCCGGTCATGATGATGACCTCCGGGCCGGCGCCATTGGCCCGCAACTCCGGCAGGCCGTCCAGGCCATTGCCATCGGGCAGCCGCACGTCCAGGAAGACCACGTCATAGGGGTTTTGGCGGGCCAGGTCCAGGCCCTCCCCCAGGGTCTGGCTGGGGGTGGGGCTGTGGCCCATCTTCTCCACCATGCGCGCCAACAGGCGCAGGATCATGGGGTCGTCGTCGATGATCAGGATCGCGGCCATGGTTTGTCTACCATCCCATTCTAGAGGCCGCCGGCGGGCCGGGTCCCCGGGCCGGGGCCAGGGGCAGCCAGGCCACCAAGATGCCAGGCTCCGACGCGGCCGCCCCGCCCCCCAGCCGCCCCCAAGCCAGGCCCAATCCCGGCAAGGCCGCCGGCTCCC
>JAIUYB010000443.1 GCA_020216625.1 Desulfarculus sp. | reverse complement strand
CAGGCCCCGGCGGGCCACGGCCACGGCGGGTCGGCCGTCGGCCGGGCCCTGACCGCCCTGGTGCTGGATGGCGTGTTCCAGCGCCGGCTCTGGCGCATCAGCCCTCTGAGGGGCCTGATCCACAACCTGATCTTCTTCCCCTTCCTGGTGCGTTTCGTCTGGGGGATCATCGCCCTGCTGGGCACCCTGGCCGGAGGAGGCCAGGACTGGGCCTTCGCCATGGCCGCCAAGAACGAGCCCATCACCGCCCTGGTCTTCGACCTCACCGGCCTGATGGTGGTGCTGGGGGTGGCCGGGGCCATGGCCCGGCGCTTCCTGGCCCGGGCGCCGCGCCCGGCCGGTCTGCCCCGGCCCGACTGGCTGGCCCTGGGTCTGATGGCCGGCATCGTGCTGGTGGGCTTCATCCTGGAGGCGGCCCGCATCGCCATGACCGGCGCGCCCGAGGGCTCCGGTTGGGCCTTCGTGGGTTACGGCCTCAGCCTCGCCTTTGGCCAGGCGGCCGCCGGCGCGGTCTACGCCTACCTGTGGTATGGCCACGCCATCCTGACCGGGGCCTTCCTGGCTTATCTGCCCTTCAGCCGCATGTTCCACATCCTGCTGGCGCCCATCGTGCTGATGCTCAACGCGCTGCGCGGCCACCAACACTAGAAGGCGGGGAAGACCGGTTGGCGGGCAACGAAATGGAAATCAAGAAGGGAACTCCCATGGACGAGCGCATCAAAGCGGCCCTGACCGAGATCGTGGGGCCGGAGGGCTTCACCGAGGCCCTGATCGACTTGGTCTCCTACGCCACCGACGCCAGCGAGCACAGCCGCCGGCCGCTGTGCGCGGTCTGGCCCACCACCACCGAGCAGGTGGCGGCCCTGGTCAGGCTGGCCAACGCCGAGAAGATTCCCCTGATCCCCCGCGGTGCCGGCACCGGGCTTTCCGGCATGGCGGTGCCCCACCAGGGGGGCATCGTGGTGGACATGGCCCGCATGAACCGGATCATCGAGATCAGCATCGAGGACCGGGTGGCGGTGGTGGAGCCGGGGGTGGTCTACGCCAGCCTGGAAAAGGCCCTGGCCCCCCACGGCTTCGTCTTCCCACCCGACCCGGCCAGCGGCAAGGCCGCCACGCTGGGCGGCAACCTGGCCACCAACGCCGGCGGGGTCAAGGGCGCCAAGTACGGCACCACCAAGGACTACGTCCTGGGCCTGACCGTGGTCCTGGGCGACGGCCAGGTGATGAAGACCGGCACCCGGGCCATCAAGTCCTCCTCGGGCTACGACCTCACCCATCTTTTCGTGGGCAGCGAGGGCACGCTGGGCATCGTCACCGAGATCATCCTGAAGATCGCCCCCAAGCCGCCCCAGGCCGCCACCGCCACCGCCATCTTCGACGACCTGGCCGACGCCGGCCGGGCCGTCACCCAGATCATGAGCAGCGGCATCATCCCAAGCGTGCTGGAGATCCTGGGCCGGGAGACCATCCAGGCCATCAACCAGAACACCGACCTCAACCTGCCCGAGGTGGACGCCATGCTCCTGGCCGAGACCGACGGCTACACCCAGGCCGAGTGCGAGTTCCAGATCAACAAGGTGATCGAGGTTTTTAGGAGCAACAACGCCCGCGAGGTCAAGCGCGCCACCGATCCCGACCAGGTGGCCGAACTGTGGAAGGCCCGCAAGAGCTGCTATCCGGTCCTGGCCCGCCTGCGGCCCAACTTCGCCCTGGAGGACATCACGGTGCCCATGAGCAAGGTGGCCGCCATGCTCAAGGGCGTGCAGGAGATCGCCGCCCGGCACAAGGTGCAGATCGCCACCTTCGGCCACGCCGGCGACGGCAACCTGCACCCCCAGATCCTCTACGACGCCCACGACCACGACGAGAAGGAGCGGGTGGAGGCGGCGGCCGGCGACCTGTTCAAGCTGGCCATCTCTTTGGGCGGCACGCTCACCGGCGAGCACGGCATCGGCCTGTCCAAGGCCGCCTACATGACCCTGGAGCACGACCCGGTGGCCATGGCTTCCATGCGCGCCATCAAACGCCTGTTCGATCCCAACAACATCCTGAACCCCGGCAAGATGGCGTTGGACGCCTGAGGGGGGGTAAAGTTCCCGGGCGGCGGACAGGGGGGACGGTCCCCGCCGCCATCGCCAACCGTCAGCCGGCCCAGCGGGCCAACCAGAACGAGAGTCAAGCATGGAAGCCAAGTACGATTTCACCCGCAAGTACCAGGACCAGATCATCAAGTGCTCCCGCTGCGGCTTTTGCCAGGCGGTCTGCCCGGTCTTCGGGGCCACCCTGCGTCCGGCCTACAACGCCCGGGGCAAGATGCTCCTGCTCAAGGAGGTCCTGGAGGGCCGCCTGGAGCTTAGCCAGGAGATGATCGAGACCCTGTTCCAGTGCACCACCTGCGGCGCCTGCGCCCATAACTGCCCCTCGGGAGTCAACGTGCCGGAGATCATCAAGGCCGTGCGCCGCGACATGGTCAACATCGGCACCTGCCATCCGGCCTTCACCGGCATGAACGAGGTTCTGGCCCAATACGGCAACATCTACGCCGAGGAGGAGCGGCCGGATTTCGACCGCGAGCGCAAGGAGAAGGCCCCGGTGGCCTTTTTCGTGGGCTGCGTGGGGCTCTATCGCGAGGACGAGGCCACCGAGGCCACCCTGGCCCTGTTGGACCATCTCAAGGTGGACTACACCCTGATCGACGAGGTCTGCTGCTCCGGGGTGCTGGAGGACGTGGGCTACAGCATCAATCCCGACCTGGCCCAGAAGAACATCGAGACCATCCTGGCCACCGGGGCCAAGACCCTGATCACCGGCTGCCCCTACTGCTACCGCACCTTCCATTTCAAGGAGCAGTACAAGCCCCTGCGCGATTCGGGAATCGACATCGTGCACGCCAGCCAGTTCTTCAAGGACCAGGACTTCGGGGTGACCACCGACCAGCTCGTCACCTACCACGACCCCTGCGACCTGGGCCGCCACACCGGCATCTACGACGAGCCCCGGGCCACCATCAAGAAGGTCGCGCCCAACTTCGTGGAGCTGGCCAGCAACCGGGCCAACTCCCTCTGCTGCGGGGCCGGCGGCGGGGCGCGCGGGGCCTATCCGGCCAACTCCCTGGCCATGGCCCGGCGGCGGCTGGAGGAG